>JABFST010000120.1 GCA_013140465.1 Methylococcaceae bacterium | reverse complement strand
TCAGGAATATCCAGGGGGATTTGTATTAGCATGGCTCTCTTATTGTCTATTGCCTAGTTGCAGGTAGGTCGGTAAGCTTGTTGGCGTTAGCTATCTTATACTACATGTAGTGGCTACCCCACGAAATTGGGAAGAGCCTTTAAATTCCCCCGCTTGGGAATTCATCGGGCAAGGTGCTGGCGTTGCGGTGTGAACAGCCAAGATGATGCTGGAGTGTCTTCAGCAGGGCATCACTGCCCACAGTTAAACGGCTTTAGACCTTGTATTCTGGGTTTCATTGCCGACACGGCAACGTCTAAAGCCGTTGCACTCCCGTTGTAAATGCTTAACTGTGGGCAGAGACACGGCTTTAGGCGGATAACACGCCCTACCAACAACCCTAGGCAGTAAGAATTACTGGCTTATAGCCACACCCAGCCAGTGTTGTAAATGCGCCCGCAAGGCCGCCTCTATGCCTATCGCGTGATAAGCGGGCAACACCCATAGCGACAACAATTGCGCTTGTGCTTGCGCAGTGTCGGGCAGATGCCATTGTTCGGCTACGGCAAAACCCACCATTTCGCCCGCCACCGAGGCGGAAATGCCCAGTAGCTCACCGCGCAGGGGCTGAGTGCGCCAGTGCGCTATTAAGCTGGGATTGGTCATGGCTTCGTAAGGCACTAGGTTTTCGGGGCTAAGCTGGTAAACGCGTTGATAGTGGATGGCGTTTTTATCGTTGCGGGGCAAACCCGGTTTTTGCACGGGCTGGCTTAAGCTGGGGCGTGATACTGTAGGTTTGGTGCTGACAAGGCCACCCGATTGCGGGAAATTAATGAGGCGGTCGATGTCGTCATTCTGAAAACCCAGCGCACGCGGTTGGCGCACTTGCGGTAACACGACCACATCAAACAGCTCTTCAACCACACCGTCTATGTGCAAGCGATGCACTAGCGCACCTGTGTTCAGGTCGATTATCGCCAAACCGCATTGCGAAGCTTGCTGCAAATCCGCCAAGCGCGTTTCTAAGACTAAGCCGCCAAAGGTTTTGGCGCGTAGTTTGGATAAGCCCACCACCGCGTAATCGCCCCAAAACGCCAAGCCCCGCACGAATCCCGGGCAAAAACTGACCGGGCAAAAGCGCTGCCAGTCCAAATAGCCCAACTCACCCGTACCAGAATTTAGCAACCATAATTTGCCGCGATACCAGCGCGGCGAATGCGGCATCGACAAGCCTGTGGCGATCACTTCATTGCTAGGGATGTGCATAACCACACCGCCATCAGTACGATGCTTGCGCCAACCTGCGGCGGTGTCGGTCGTGCTACAGGCCGTCACATAAGTGGGCTGGCCTTGATACATTGCCAAACCATTGAGATGGCAGCGGTCTTCAGCCACCAATTTACTGATAAACGGCGGCTGCCACAGCGGCGCAAAACTATGGCCTTCGCTTAAAGTCGCCAAGCAACTGAAATCGGTATTGATGAACAACAGTTGTTGGTCAGCGGTCACGACCAGGTCATGCACATTCACATCGCCCGTCGTGTAAGACCTGCTGGGTACATACAGGCGATCACCGCCTTGATGGCTTTCACCTGCCGCCAGCCGATTCTCCAATTGCCACAGCTGGTAACGGCACGCCATGTACAAGCTGTTATCGCGTACATACAAGCCCATAGGCTTATCAAACAAGCGTTCATTAACCGCCAAATGCCCATCGGCTTTACAACCGACCAAAAACAAACGGTTGGTTTGGTAAGTGCTAAACGCAAGGCTGATATGCTGTTGGTTTAGCCAAGCCCATAAGCCCTCAGAACCCGCCATCGTAACGGCTTGAGGGGTATGCGCAAGTGGCTGGCTGGCATCGGTCATGGTGGTGGGATCCTAAATCGGGGATAAGCGTAAAGCCTTGTAGCGTAGTTGAAAGCGGGGGATTGTCAACCGTTGGCTGGCGTGTTGAGCGGTTTTACCGATAGAGACTGTGAAAGTATTAACGTAAGCTTGCTCTTCGGAGTGAAAACACATGTTTTTTCACTAAACTATCTAATTAAATCAATTGCTTACGAAAATAAAAAACACCTTTTTGTGAGCATTTGAAATACTTTCACAGTCTCGGTAGCGAACCGCATCAATCGCGTGAAGCCAACGGAAGCTGCTGTGGTTTTGCCAGATCATTTGCATTGTATTTGGACGTTACCGACGGGTGATGATGGTTTTTCTATGCGCTGGGGATTGATTAAAAGTTATTTTTCCCGAACTATCGAAAACGGGGAGAGGCTATCCGCAAGCCTTAGCAATCGGGGTGAGCGAGGGATCTGGCAGAGGCGGTTTTGGGATCACCATGTCCGGGATGATGCGGATTCTCGCGCCCACCTTGATGACATCCATTGGAATCCGGTGAAGCATGGGCTGGTCAAGCATGTCGCGGATTGGGAGCATTCCAGCTTGCACCGCTTTGTCGAACGTGGCTGGTATCCGGCAAACTGGGGATGCCTGAATTTAAACCTATGCCATGTGGCGGGGGAATGACGCGATTGATGCGGTTCGCTACCAAGACTGTGAAAGAATTAACATAAGCTTGCTCATCGGAGTGAAAACACATGTTTTTTCACTCCAGTCTCTACTTAAAACAAAGGCTTACAAAAATAAAAAAACACCTTTTTGTGAGTATTTGAAATACTTTCACAGTCTCTACCGCTCACCACATCCTAAGGACCTGGATTTACACCCGCTAGAATTTGCGACATTGCCCAGCCGCAACTAAGTCCTGACCCCGCGTTCTTATACGATTCGCGTGTCAAATGTAAGGCCTGACCCCGTGCTTTTATAAGTAGCGGTCTACCCCAATTACCCTTTCTATGGCCTCAAAGCTTAGCCCGTCTACGCCGGGACTGCCCTTGTTGGCCTTGACCAAAGCCCAAGCAAAACTGAGTACGTCCGCCCGGTGTACCTTG
>JABFST010000298.1 GCA_013140465.1 Methylococcaceae bacterium | reverse complement strand
GTCCCTTAGGAGGGGACCGCTCTATCCGGCTGAGCTATCGGGGCAAGCTAGGTATTGTAACATAAAGCATGGGCTTACGTTGTGCAAATGCACGGTTGGGATTGGGGGTAAGCCATGAAGGGTATTGGCTGTGGGAGGGGCTTTTGCAGCGACGGAAAGGCGTTAATGTAAGGGGATTTGCGCTAGAGACACTCGGCAGGAACGTTGCTTAAACCCTTACGGGGAAGACAACCCGACAAGCAGAGCTTGAAGGTAAGCGTTCCCACACAGAGTTTGGGAACAAGAAAATGTGCGCCCAACGTGGAGTTGAGGGGCACTGAGCCGCTTTTTAGCGAAGCATCCCCTCGAACGCAGGATTAGCGCTCGCTTTCTTCATAGTGAGAAAGTATGTTGTTCCAAACTTTCGATTCGTCAAGCAAAGGGATCGGCGATGTGGCTGCTGAGGAGCGTTGTGGTATCTTCTTGAGTAAAAGTTCGCTCTGGCAGGAGAAGTAAGAAAGGAGTTCTCTCCATGGGCTTATGTCTTCCGCAGACGGAAGGCGGATTCTGAATTGAACTACGTCGCCCACGCCTGTGACCGAGCAACTGTTGATGCCACACCTGCCACTGAAGTCCTCTATGTCAAAGCTGAAGTAGCTCATGATGCTATCTGAGTCTATGTTGGATCGCATCACATCAGGCATTCTGAGGCGGAAATAGACATAGTGGCCGACTATGTCGTATTGGTAAGCAATACGCGCCTGCTTTCGGAACAGGACTATCAGAAGACGATCGATACGTAAAAACTGTTCTGCAATTTGCGTAACACCCTGAGCCATAGCTCTCGCCTTACGAAGTAGTACCGTGTTCTTATTGCGGCGGCGAGGTGGGGACGATATTGGCAAAGGAATTGGAATACCCTTCTTGACTTGCGAAACCTCCGAGGCCGACGAGCAATAGAGATCAATATGCTTAAGGGCGATTTCGAGGGCAGCTACGGAAAACAGTTCACTCCTTCCATCTCCTTCCGAGAATGGAACCGCATATTGCGACAGGAGGAAGTGAAGCGACTTCTCGAGCTTAAATATCACGTCTTGTGTAGCAGAGAGGTGATACGATGCGCCGTAATCAGCTTCGCCCCACCAGCGACGAAGCGTCTGGATTCTGTTGTGAATATCGTCAGCCTTGCCAATCTTGACAACTCTGCGTTCCGGAAAAATCAAAAGGTATAGGTTCGTCGTGTCGGTCACGGTATTGTGCCCTAAAATTAGGCATCCTATTTGACGCAAAACATTACGTCATCTTGATGCCTAAACGGTTTCAAAAATGCAGATGCTTTAAAAACATGTGCATAGCTTAATTTAGTACAGCCTAAAGAAAAAACATAACCTATCAAAAATCGCCCGATAACACTGCCTAAGGCGCATAGCTTAATAAAAGTAAGGGACTTGCCAAGCTCGCTAAAAGTTAAAACAAAACACCGCTTTAACTCTTTTAAGTTTAGTTGAATGCTGAATAAATACAAGTAAACCAAAACATAAGTGGTTTGGGCGGGAAGACCTAGCCCAAGAGCTGGTTTAGCGTAGCATAACCCAGCAAAATAAAGATGTTAGCTTGATTGCATTATGAACAACTTATCGTTCACGCCCCCTCCCCCCGAGGTAGAAGGCACTTTCTGACTTGTGTGGATACTTATGCAAACTATATGCGGTCTACTGGTTTGCCTTAATATCGTTAAACACCGCATCTAATGTCGCGGCTTCTAGCGCGTTGCATAGCCATTGGTTAAGCTGCTCTTCATCTACCGCCAACACTCGGTTTAAGCTTGCATCGGGTAGTGCGCCGAAGCGATGCTCAAGCAAGCGGATGAGCATTTTGGCTGCACCTAAGGTTAAGCCTTCTTGTTTGCCTATTGCTATCCCTTCTTGCAAGCCTTTGGCAATTCCGATTCTTTCTGCACTGGTAACGTAACGCATGGTTTGTTGCTCCTCTAAAGTTTCAAGTTCTTGCAATAGCTGTTGTTCTAAGGTTTCAGGCAAGCGCATCAGCCAGTCGATGACGTGAAACAAGCCGATGATTTTTTGTTTGTCCCATTCGCGTTGGTACAGCAACCTGAGCAGCTGCCATTTGGCTTGGTAGCGTTCGTCATCGTTTTTGCGGGTGCGCTGGGTGAGTATGTGCGCGGCGGTCATTAGGGCAAACACGTTGTCGGCCTGTAGCAAGCCATCCAAATCGGCATGGTAATCGGTCAGCTTGGCGACCGGGAATACGAGGTGATGCTTACAGCCCAGCAATTCATAGCCGTAGCCCGTTGGTTTCCAGAGCGGCTGTTCGTCGGCCAAGACCGCCATACTGGCAATCGGGCGGTCGTAGCGGTCAAACAGCCGATAATTGTAGACGAACATACGCTTGGCAAATTCGGCTTGGGCTGTGCCTTGCACTTCGATGTGGATGTACACCCATTGTTCATCGCCGTTTTGTAACGCCACCCTGACCAGTTTATCGACATAGCGTTTGCCCAGTTCGGCATCACGCACCACTGCCGCCAGCTCTTGGTCTAAAAACGTGTGGCCTTGCTGCCAATCAATCGCGGCATAGGCTTCGGGAAAGTAGAAGGCCATGAATTCGGTAAAATACTGTTCGACAGCTTCTTTCCACGGGCTGTCGTAGTCATCATTGAGGGTCGCTCCAGTCATGGTTTGCTCCAATACCTAAGGTTTATTGTAACTGATTAGCGTGGTTATTTTATCTTGCTCACGAGAAGGCTTAATGCCTGTTGTATTGGTTCAGCGTGACTTGGACTTGGCTCTCTTATAAACTTAAGAGAAGTCGGAGTAATTATGTCAAAGAAAAACAAGTCATGGTCGTTAGAAGATAAGCTGGCGATTCTGAAAGAAAACTTAGTTGAAGGCAAATCGGTGGCGGATATTTGCGAGGCGAAAGGTTTGTCACCATCAC
>JABFST010000044.1 GCA_013140465.1 Methylococcaceae bacterium | reverse complement strand
CCTGGCTCGTAGTCGTTTTTAACGATTTCGCCCAGTTGGAACTTAATGGCTTTTTCAGTTTGGCTGACGGTGAACATGCTCATCATAGCCAACAGCACGACTGCCACCAAGCCTATTAAAATTTTATTTTGTGTCATTAGCGTCCCCTTGCATCACGGTTACGGAGTGTATTGCGCTCAAGCACTGGCTCGGCAACCGCAGACGGTTGTTGGCTAGGCACTTGCACTTGCTCAATAGGGCTTGCTGATGGATTCACGGTAGGGGCTGGGCTGGCAGCATGTTGCAACATTTTATCGATGGGCAAATACATGACATTATTGCCGCCTTTAGCGTCAATCATGACGGTGTTAGTACCCGCCAAGACCGCTTCCATCGATTCGATGTACAAACGTTTGCGCGTTACGTCAGGGGCTTTAGCATATTCGGCCAGCAATTTGGTAAAGCGGTTGGTTTCACCTTGGGCTTGGGCAATCACTTGTTCCTTGTAGCCTTCGGCTTCTTGGATTTTACGCGCTGCCGCGCCGCGTGCCTTAGGCACGACATCATTAGAATAGGCTTCGGCTTCGTTGATTAAGCGTTGCTCATCTTCACGCGCCTTAATCGCATCTTCAAAGGCGTTTTGCACTTGTTCGGGCGGTTGCGCATCTTGCAAATTGACGCTAGTGACTTGTATGCCGGATTGGTAACTGTCCATTACGTCTTGGATTTCTTTTTTAATCAGTGTGACAATTTCACTGCGGCCTTGGGTCAGGACAAAATCCATCGTGCTGCTGCCCACTACGCCGCGCAAGGCACTTTCGGTGACTTGTTTTAAGGTTAAGGCGGGATTGACGATATTGAACAAGAACTGCTTGGCATCCTTCACTTGATATTGCACTGCCAAACGCACGTCCACATAGTTTTCGTCTTTGGTCAGCATTAAGGCTTCTTTAGGTACGGAACCTGTCGCCAACTCACTGCCGCCGCTACGATAACCCACTTCGATATAACGTTGTTGCTTAACGTTGACGATTTCTACGCGCTCAATCGGAGCAGGCAAATGCCAGTTTAAGCCGGATTGGGTCGTGCCGATATAATGCCCGAAACGGGTTTCCACGCCATGATTACCTTCATCAACCGTGTAAAAGCCGCTTAAGCCCCATAACACGACTGCGCCCCCAGCCAAAAAGCTTAGGCCTTTAATGGGACTGCCTTGGGTGAATTGGTTGCTGCGGTGTCCGTTGTTGCCATCGCCGTTATTGTCACCATCACCGCCGCCAAAAAATTTGGCTATTTTTTCTTGTAAGGATCGGATGGCCTCATCCAAATCAGGTGGTCCCTTTTGGTCGCCCCGACCACTCCAGGGATCTTTTTTATCGCCGCCAGGCTCATTCCACGACATGTTTATGCTCCATATTGGATTTCTTGATGGTTATCCCGCAGGATGTTGTTTGGTATTCTAACGTAAATATCTAAAAAGGCGAAAAAGCCCCATGCCCATGCCGCGTTTTCGCCGTGTCGGCACTTTTGCAGCATAGGCGTTAGACATCACTGGTTTGTACATCTTTTAACAGTCCCAAATGCCTTACATCGATTTCAATGAGCAGTGCATTCGCGCCGAAGTCATCAATATGCTCGTCAATTATTTTTGCGCAAGTAAATAATTTGGCGCGGATGTTGCCCTGATCGGGGCGCAAATAGCAACGTTTTTGCACTTTTGTGACCGAAAATAACTCGGCCAAGACCTGTGACAACAACTCGACACCCTCGCCGGATTCGGCACTCAACCACACCCGCACGGGGTTGCCATGTTCGTCGCGGTCGATATGCGGGGCTATGCCATCTAACAAGTCAATTTTGTTATAGACTTCTATTTGGCGGATTTTGTCGGCGTTAATGTCCGCCAAAACTTGGTTGACTTGGGTAATGATTTCTTCGCGCTCATCGCTATGGCTGTCGATGACATGCAGCAACAAATCGGCTTCGCTGGCTTCTTGCAAGGTAGATTTAAACGCCGCCACCAATTCGTGGGGCAAATGCCGGATAAAGCCCACGGTGTCCGCCAACACGATTTCACTGCTGTTGGGCAGTTGGCAACTGCGCAACGTTGGGTCTAGGGTGGCAAACAATTGGTCGGCTGCATAAATGTCCGCGCCTGTCAGCGCATTAAATAAGGTGGATTTACCCGCGTTGGTGTAACCGACTAGCGACACCGAGGGAATTTCGGCTTTTTTGCGCTTGCTGCGGCCTTGATGGCGTTGTTTTTCAACCTTGTCCAAACGCTGTTGGATTTGCTTGATGCGCAGCCCCAACAAACGTCGGTCAGTTTCTAGCTGGGTTTCGCCCGGGCCGCGTAGGCCAATACCGCCTTTTTGGCGTTCCAAATGTGTCCAACCCCTGACCAAACGGGTGGACAAATGTTTGAGTTGCGCCAATTCAACTTGCAGCTTGCCTTCAAACGATTGTGCACGTTGGGCAAAAATGTCCAGAATCAAGCCATTCCTGTCCACCACGCGCACGCCCAAATAACCTTCAAGGTTACGTTCTTGGCTGGGTGCGAGGGGATGGTTGAATAAGACCACGTCGGCCTCATGGCTATGCACGGCTTCTTTTAGCTCTTCAAGCTTGCCTGTGCCAACGTAATATTTTGGATCGGGGCGTTTGCGGCTGCCCGTGACGACGTAAACAGGATCTGTGCCAGCTGATTTAGCCAACTCTTTGAGTTCTAAGAGATCTTCCTGCCCGTGATGAAATGAAAGATGAACGAGTACAGCCCGCTCACCTGAATCGGGACGATCAAACAATAAAATACTCCAAACTATGGCTTAAAAAACAGCGGCCCAGCACTAAGGCTGGACTCACTCGTCACCCACTTCATCATCGCGCAGCATTTTAACGGCCTTGCTGGGCACAATAGTGGAGATGGCATGTTTATACACCATTTGGCTGATAGTATTTTTTAGCATGATCACATATTGATCAAACGAGTCAACTTTACCCTGTAGCTTAATGCCGTTGACAAGAAAAATTGATACAGGTGTGTGTTCTTTTCTAAGGGTGTTCAGAAAATTATCCTGCAAATTTTGGCCTTTTGACATCCGATTTATCCTTATTATTTAATGTGTGTGTCTTTAAGATAACTGCAATTGCTAGTCGAGACAAATCAAATTTAACAAACCCGACTTGCGCACTATGAATAAGCGCATTCTACCAGCAGATGCCTTGAGTTGCGCCTATTTTATTGCGGTAGTATTCACTTTAACCAGCAACTGCCGATAGGCATCTTCCGGCAGCGCATCGCTTAAAATTAGATGGGTGTGGACACGGGCAAACCCTAGCACGCGGTTTTTATCTTTATATTGGTAATGTAAAAACACGGCAAATCTAGTAATAACAGTGGATTGCAAAATGTCAATGGAATGCCAGCCCGAATCGTCCTGAATTTGCCACGCCAAAGCGTTGCTATGTTTTAGGGTAAACGTGTGTGCCTTGGTTTGGCGCACCGTCCACGCCGCGCTTGCGCAAACTGCGACACTGGCGAGCAGCTTAAGCCCGCCAGGCCAAGCATTTGCCCAACAGGCCAACAACGCCAGCGTGTGCATGGCGATCAGCCACCTGCATAAGTGTTTAGATGGCCTAACCGTGGTGACAAAAGCGGGGTCATAGTGGTATGGCATTGCTTTTAGTAAAAAAGTTCGTAACTATTCAGAGCGACTTCTAATAAGTCAAATTTACCGTAGGCTGAGCGGAGTCTTTACCGTAGGCTGAGCGGAGTCTTTACCGTAGGCTGAGCGGAGTCTTTACCGTAGGCTGAGCGGAGTCGAAGCCGGTTTGTTCGCTTCGACTCCGCTCAGCGAACGGCTGTTGTGCTCAGCGAACGGCTGTTGTGCCCCAGATGCTGAATAGTTACAAAAGTTCATCAATCAGGTATGGTAAGGTTGTCACAAAAACACTGTAAAACCACTGATGGTATCCCCAACTCGCATCTGGCAAGGCTTTGATTATAACATGGCAACGTGGGCGCTTACCCCACGGCGCAAAATTGCAACAGGCCATTTATATGCCTGTACAATAACGGCGTTATCCTATCCGAGGCTGTAAACGTATGATGACCAATACCCCCATAGCTAATTTGTATTTTTTAAGACTCTGATTTTAAGGTTTGAGGGTGTTGCTTTAGCTTTGCAGTGGAGGCTAAAGCGACTCCCATACAATACCTACACAATCTCATCCGCCTACCCGCTATTAACCCAACTTATGACAGGCCCTAGATTTCCAGAGCTACAGCAACTCGAACGCATCATAGACCGCCTTGGCGACCATGCCCGCACCCAAACCATTGCCCAAATCCACCATAAAGGCCGGGATTTTCCGATCCACAGTGTCAGCATAGGCTCAGATGCGCCTGATGCGCCCGTACTGGTGTTTATTGGCGGCGTACATGGGCTGGAAAAAATCGGCTCACAAGTCATTTTGTCGTATATGGACACCCTTAACCAGTTGCTGGATTGGGATGAAGAGTTTATGGCACGTTTAGAAAAATCACGCCTTGTGTTCGTGCCTTTGGTCAATCCGGTCGGTGTCTATGCGGGTACGCGCTGTAACGGTAACGGCGTAGATTTAATGCGCAACGCCCCCGTAGAAGGTGTGGGTGCAACCCGGCTTTACAGCGGGCAACGCTACACGCGGCATCTGCCGTGGTTTCGTGGCGAGGTTGGGTTTATGGAACCCGAAGCCTTGGCCTTGTGCGATCTTATTAAACAACAGCTATTTAATTCCCCACTCGCGATTGCCCTCGATTTGCATTCAGGATTTGGCATTAAAGACCGCCTCTGGTTTCCCTATGCGTCCACGCCAGTACCCTACACGTTTATTGCGCAAACCTTGGCCCTTAAACAGCGTTTTGACCGCTGCTACCCACACCATATCTATAAAATAGAACCCATGTGCCTAGAGTATGTGATTAACGGTGACTTATGGGATTATCTGCTAGACCAATTTACCCAACAAATGACAGCGGGACAGGTGTTTTTACCCTTAACCCTCGAAATGGGTTCATGGCTATGGTTACGCAAAAACCCCACCCATTTGTTTTCGCGGCATGGCTTATTCCACCCGTTGTTGCCACATCGGCAACAACGGGTGTTGCGCAGACATTTCTTGCTGTTTGATTTTTTGCACAGAAGCCTGTTATACCCCACACAATGGGCGCACTTAAGCCCGCAAGCACACGCCACTTATTCATCACAAGCACAGGCACTTTGGTATGGACAATAAACTCGCCCCACACTGGCTACTGCTCAGAGGTCTGGCACGCGAATCCGCCCATTGGGGCGATTTTGTGCCGTTGCTGCAAGCCGCATTTCCTGAGGTGCGCATCACGCTACTGGATTTGCCCGGCACCGGACACCACTATCAAGACCCTAGCCCAAGCCAACTACAAGACATCACCGCTACCGTGCGCGACCATGCACACGCCAACGGCTATCTACAGCAACCCGTCACCATTTTAGCCATCTCGTTAGGCGCAATGGTGGCTTGGGATTGGCAACAACGCTATCCTACAGAAATCAGCAACGCCATTTTAATAAACCCAAGTTTTGCCAGCTTAAGCCCGTTTTATCTGCGCTTACGTTGGCAATGCTACCCCAAATTTTTGGCTCTAATCTGCCAGCGCGACTTGCTCAAGCGCGAACGCGCCATCCTGCAACTGGTTAGCCGTTGCCGGGACCACGACGATGCCAATAGCCAGGCGTGGGCGCATATACAACAACTGCGCCCGGTTAGCCTAGGCAACATGCTCAGGCAAATCATCGCTGCCGCGCGTTATCGCCCGCAAGACCTTCCCCCACAAATCCCCATCTTGCTGCTTAGCGGTTTGGGCGACCAACTGGTTTCGCCCCGTTGTGCCGATGCCATACAACAACAATGGCAATTGCCTATCCGCCGCCACCCTTGGGCTGGGCATGACTTAACCTTAGATGACGGTGCTTGGGTTATCACCCAACTCAAAGACTGGGTGGCAAGCACAACAGCCTAGGTGTGGTTGTGTGAAATGGCTTATTTTTTACGCAAAACTGAGCCATATCCCTACTTTTGAAAAAAATTTCAAACTGATTTCATCCAAAACAGTCATTAGGCTGCTTATAAGCTTAAATTTTCCTAGTGTAACGGTAGGAATTTTTCCTAAACACCACTTTGTTGTCACCCGACCAACCAGTAATCAATCACTTACATTTTCTTAATCCCCGTAAAAACGCTTATCTCCTATATTAGGCACAATATTTGCCTTAATTGTTTCGGTTATGCCCTAAGGGCCGCCGTTAATACTAATAATTAGGAGGATATATATGCCATACCTTATCAATAAAGGGCATCGTGTGCTGGGCTTGCCCTTGCTCGCGTTAGTCCCTAGCTTGCTGTTTGTGTTGCACCCTGCCTTATCGGTGGCGGCAACAACCCCTGCTACAAAAGTGGCTTTAAAAGCCAGTTTTAAAAATAATGTGCTGAACTATGTGGGCAGCGTATCTGGCACCAACGCGGCGGCGGGTATGCCTGTGTCAATTTATGATGCCGCTAGCGGGGTTTTGCTCCATGCCATGCGCACCGACTATAAAAAACGTGTGAATTACGCGCTCCCCCTTGACATTGCGCCTTGCGCCCTGCGCGTCGAAGTTGGCAATATCACGAGTTTCGTAAAAGTTAGCGGTGCGCCAAAAAGCTGCGCTACCAGCCTGTCTTGTGCCATCAGTGCCAGCAAGGTTTCGGTAAAAACAGGGGAAGCCATTACCTTTACGGCGCAGACGCAGTTTGTAGGCAAACAGCTTTTGCCCGCTATTGCTTGGGATTTTGGCAATGGCGATAAAAAAACCGCCACTACAACAGCAGCGGGTGTGGCGAGTGATACCGCCAGTTACAAACACGCAGGACGTTATGCCGTCAGCTATACCGCTACCGTAAACGGCAATCAATGCCAAGATTCTGTGGTTGTGGCGGTTGCCCCGAATGTGCCAAATTTGCCGCCACCTGTTGCTGAATCGGCTGCCAAGCCCGCTGCGGCGAGCGCTATGACGGGGGCTTATGCGGTCTTTCCTTTCAATGAAAAAAGTGAAGTGGGTATCAGCTTAACCAGCTATAACCAATACATCCAAACCCAAGCCCTCAATGCGATAGTCTATAAAAAAGACCCCAAAAAACCGATGGTGCAATCTTTAGGGGATGTGAATGTGTTTTATTCTGCGGCTTTCAATCCTTTAGACCCAGTAGGTAGTGACTCGATAAACTCGACCAGCCAAAACTGGTTTGCTGACGGCACGGCTGGTGCAAACTATGATGCTAGCGATGCCAACGCGCTTAATAAAGATGCCACTAAACGGATCACCAAAATTTTGCCCAATAAAAGTTATGACGGTGCCCAGGCTGATGGCATCAAAAAAACGGGCTTGTATGACCGCGTTACAAACCGCGATAACAATGGTGGTTCCAGCTTGACGGGCCTTACGTCTGCACCGTCCCCACAATTGACTAACCTTGATGAAGGCGGCGGGGCAACACTCGATAATTTGACGGGTAAACGGGCTATGCCGGGTAAAAGCGGCGCGTATTCGCGTAATGACGAGCAAGAAATCAAGGTTGCCGCCACCGACGGCTCTTTTAGTGCGCAAATGCTGCCGATTACGGGTGTAGATGATAAAGGCCGCAAAAACCCATTCCCATTGATGCGCGTAGTCGCCAAACAAGGCACACAAACGTTAGCGGCCGCCGATGCGGTAGTCACCAGTTCCAGCGAAGTCAGTTGTGCTGCCTGTCATAGTAAAGGCGGCATTTCTGGCAATGATGAGGTTTGGCGTACCCCCGTCACAGTCGGTGATCCTGAAGCCAAAGGCGATGGCAGTGCCCACCCCAATGGCTCGGGCAGCACTTACCCCGGCAACCACGACAGTATCTGGGCGCCAGCCATTCAAAACCGCTTTGAGTTAAAAATCGTCAGTACCGATGCGGCAGGCAAAAACACCTACCAAATGGTCAACCCCTTAGATGCTAATGGGGTGTATTTAAGAAAAGGTGTTGGCTTTGACCAAGATGCCGTTTACAAACCCCTATTCGTAAAAAATACCAACGGCACTGACTTTATCAGCAATATCACCAACAAACCGATGATTTTGCGCGGCGACCGTATCCGGGCGTATCGCATCCAAGACGGCAAGCTGCAAGTCCAACTGAACTTTTATGCGCCGGAAAACGACACCCAAGCCGCCAAAGAAAAGGCAGCTTTGCTGAATATGTCCATCCTGCATGATTATTATGATAGTTTTGGCCCCGGCAACCCGGCAGGCGGGCCTACAGCCCCGAAACCGTTCGTGTCCCAATTTGCTGATAACTTGGAAGACAAAGCGACTGCCACCACCCTCAACCCGCCGTCATGCGGTGGCCACCATGTTTCCAACATCACCCATGATGTGGGGCGTGGTTCGACCTATGATTCGCGGATAGTTTATAGCCAATATTCACGCACCATGCACGCATTCCACGGACGCTTACAAGTCTATAAAGAAGCCGTACCCGCCAATGCCGCACCCGATGGCATCGCCCACGCGAAAGGTGAGTTGATCCGTGACAAGCGCGGACACCATATCCCCTTTGGTGGTGCAGGTTGGGATCCTGAACAAAAAGACGACTTTAAGCTGGATATAGCCGGGCAATACGACGGCAAGCGCAATAACTTCGACCCCGCATTAGTGCCTATGCACCCCAAAGGCGAGTTGCTATTGCAATTTGATTTAAAACGCGATGCCAACGGTGCGATGTTGCCCAGTACCGCAAGCACTAAACTGACGGACATGACTGAAAACTGCGCCATTTGCCACGCTGGTAAAACTGAGCAGGTTTATCACGACATCCATTTGTCCGCTGGCTTAAAGTGCGAAAGCTGTCATGGCGACATGCAAGCCACAGGTGGTTTGTGGCCTTTTTCAGGCAAAAAAATTGGTGACAAACATGCGTTCAGGGTTGCCGAGTATGACGAACCCAATTGCGGCTCTTGCCATTTTGGCGACAACCCAACCGCCGCACGCTTGGCTTATGATAAAACCGACAAAGCCGCGACTACCAAAGCGATCGCCAAAGACAGCATCGACCAACGCTTTGCAGTGTTGCCATCGACGTTATTGGTCAAACGGGTAGGCTTGGCGCGGGCTTTTGATAAAGTTTGTTTTGGCACGACAGAATGTAATGATATACCCGTCAATAACAGCATTAACGGGGAATTGGCAGAAGTCACCGCCTCGCCTTTGTTCCGCAAAAGCGCCGATAGCCACGGTAATGTGCCATGTTCTTTATGCCACGGCTCAGCCCACACCACTTGGCCTATAACGGATCCCAACGCCAACGACAACGTGACCGCCAAACAGCTGCAAGGGTATGACGGCACGTTGATGGAATGCGATACTTGCCATTCTAAAGACGGCAATAACAACAGTTTTGCCGATGGTATGTTAGCCAATGATCTGCCCGTGGCTTATGGTAAGCGTGGTACTTTAGTGTTAGCCAGCAATGCCAAGGGTTATCTGGCTGGGCCGCATGGCTTGCATCCGATCAACGATGCCAATTGGTATAGTGACGCGCCGCTGGATGCCAACAATACCCCGGGCGGCTGGCATTCAGTGTCTGCCACCATCCCAGGGCCCAATGGCGAAGACCAATGCGCAGCTTGTCATGGCAAAAATCATAAGTCCGGCAACCGTTTGGCGAAAACGCAAGTCAAACGCGTGTACAAAGATATGGTAATTGAAAAAAAGAAGAAAACCGTTACGTTAGAAGCGGGGCAAATCGTCAATTGTACGGACTGCCATTCACAAAAAATTAGCTTCCGTAACACCCCTTGGGAAAAGGAGTACAAATCCTTTAAATAATTTTACCCAAAACAGCAGGTAACTATTCAGAGCGACTTCTAATAAGTCAAATTTACCGTAGGCTGAGCGGAGTCTTTACCGTAGGCTGAGCGGAGTCTTTACCGTAGGCTGAGCGGAGTCGAAGCCGGTTTGCTCGCTTCGACTTCGCTCAGCGAACGGCTGTTGTGCACCGGATGCTGAATAGTTACAACAGCAGTAACAAAAACTTACCGTAGGCTGAGCGGAGTCTTTACCGTAGGCTGAGCGGAGTCGAAGCCGGTTTGCTCGCTTCGACTTCGCTCAGCGAACGGCTGTTGTGCACCGGATGCTGAATAGTTACAACAGCAGTAACAA
>JABFST010000325.1 GCA_013140465.1 Methylococcaceae bacterium | reverse complement strand
ACCCGAGCCTGAGGTATTAGTCGCTGCTCCTGCGCCAGCACCCGTGGTCGTTATTCCCACGCCTGTGGCTGCGCCTACCCCTGAGCCTTTACGCTACCGCGCATTGGTCGTGGATGATAGCTTGGCGATACAAAAATCCTTGCAATTAAAGCTGGAAGCCTTGGAACAAATCGGCGGCGTTGATTTTGCCGAAAGTGGCGAGGCGGCTTTGGCGATGGCGGCTAACAATACCTACCACCTGATATTTTTGGATGTGATGATGCCGGGGATGGATGGCTATGAAACCTGCACCCAATTGCGCAAAAATCCGGCGTACAAAAAAACCCCGATTATTATGGTGTCCGGCAAAACCTCGCCTATGGATGAAGTGAAAGGCATTATGGCTGGGTGTACCACTTATTTGACTAAGCCCGTTCAAGAAGAGGCGTTCCAAAAGCTAAGCCTAAGGGTATTGGCATGGCTGACCGCGCGTTCTTAAACGCCTTTGGGCAACACGGTTGCTTGCCCTGCTTGAGCGTCACAACTGTTACACAATAAAAGCCTATCGTAGACAGGCTGATTTACTTTAAGCCCTGCGGGGGTCTTATGCGTTATTGGCCTTTTGTGTAGGGCCTATAAGGCTAACCGTAGGGCATCATCAACCTATTGCCGCCAGTTATGCTTAACAAGGCTGGCGAGCCCATAATAAAGACAACCACCATGACTATTCACAAAATATTAATCTGCGATGATTCTCAAACGGATTTAGCTAATCTAAAAAATGCCCTTAAAGATACCCAATGTATCTTATTGACGGCTAATGATGGCGCAGAGGCGATACAAAAAGCCAAATCGGAGAAACCCGATGTTATTTTCTTGGACATCGTGATGCCGGGCATAGACGGATATGCCGCTTGCCGCGCCTTGCGCGATGACCCTGAAACCAAAGCCATCCCCATTATTTTTGTCAGTTCCAAACATCAAAAAGCAGACCGCGTGTGGGCGCAGATGCAAGGCGCCAAAAGCCTGATTGCCAAACCCTACGAGGCTGTTGAAATCACCGCTGTCTTGTCGTCACTCAACTAGGGGACACCGATGAATGCCAATGCCGTCACCAACACTGAACCCTTGGCGGACAGTGTTTTAGGCTTTCGCGTGGGTGCATGGGGCTTTATTTTGCCCGTCAGCATCCATTGCGAAGTGCTGGAACGCTTGCACGTCAACCCTATCCCCAATGTTGAGCCTTGGTTAAGCGGCTTGTTGAATGTCAGGGGACTGATAGTCCCCGTTATCGATTTGCACTTATGGTTAGGCATGGGCACTTTGGCTACCAAGGAACGACGTTTGTTCACGATAGGGCGGGGTGACAAGACGATGGCAGTTTGGATTGATGGTTATCCGCAATTATTATCGGAACAGGCTCAGTCTTTTGTACCTATTCCTCCTGTAGAAACCTTGCCCCCGGCCTTGCTGCCCTTTGTGGCGCAATGTTATTCATATCATGGCGAAATATGGCTGAAGGCGCAGTTTGACAGCCTGTTCCGCACCTTAGGCCAGCACCAATCCCGTCAGGAAACCGTATCATGACCGACTTGCCCCCGACATCAGATGATATAGCCGCAGTGCTTGCCGCATTAGCCGATAATGCCGCCGAAGACGGTTGCTATGGTTTCCAAGATGCGTGCCTGTTGATCGGCGAGGCTTTGGCGGCCTTGCCCGCAGAGGGCTTAACAAGCGAATTACAGGCACTGTTGGTAGGTTTGCCGCAAGTGTATAAGGATTATCGACTGGGCGACCGACTCAGCATCGCGGGTATATTTGATATTTTGCAGCATCCCGTATTGCAGGTTATTTTGGCCGATGATGAGTTATTGTTGCTGGCCGAACAGCTCAACACCGACATGACGGCCTTATCCGACGGCATAGAGATAATAGCCGACGCGCCTGACGAACCTGCTCTAGCCGATACCCCAGAGAAGGTTGTGATTAGCCCTAACCCTGTGTTATCAAAAGCCAGTTTGGAATTGGTGGCGTTATTGGACACCCAAGCGCGTTACATCAGTGGCTTGATCGATGCTTTACCTTTAGGCCAAACCGACGCATTGGCGGCAGATTTGGAAAACATCGGCGAGGAGTTGGAGCGTTATATCAGTGCCGCCAATATGGCTGGTTTTACTGGCTTGGCCTTGGTTTGTGAACAAGTACTGGCCAATATTGAACGCTTTCATGCCAATATTGGCGTTTTTAGTGCCGAACACCAAGTCTTGTTGCAAACCTGGATCAGCGAAACTATTGCCTATTTGGCGGCGGTCAGTGATAGCCAAGCAGGTTTGCCTTTACTTGCGATATTAGGTGCGGACAGCTGGCTGTTGCCTGTCACCCTAGAAGATGCGGGCCTTATCATGGCGCACTTTAAGGCCACCGATGCCAACCTGCATGAACCCGAGCCTGAAATCCGCAAACAAACCGCGACCCTAAACGATATAGATTTGACCTTGCCCGAGGATGTCAATCCAGAGTTGCTGGATATACTCTTGCATGAACTGCCGCTACAGATCCAAGAATTTTCCTCGGCTATCCAACGCTTACAAACAGGTGGCAGCTTAGCCGACCTTGAAATAGCCCAACGCGTTGCCCACACAGTAAAAGGCGCTGCCAATACCGTCGGCATTAAAGGCATCGCCGAACTGACCCATCAGCTGGAAGATATACTGTTGGCGTTTGCCAGCGCACAGCAATTGCCGGGTTATGCCTTATTGTCCGTGTTAATGGATGCGGCAGATTGTTTGGCAGTCATGGGGGAATCGCTGACAGGCTTTAGCCCACCGCCAGAAGATGCGTTGCTGGTGTTACAAAGCGTTTTGGATTGGGCTAACCAGATAGAGCAGGTCGGTGTAGCCGCACTGCTTGAACCTAACGATCAAGTGGGCAGCATACCGCCCGAACCTGCACTACCAAACACCGACGAACCGATAGCCGCTAGTTCATCGGTGCGCGTCGCCAGCGCACAGCTGGATGATTTATTTAAGCTAGCCGATGAAAACGTCATCCTTAACAGCCAAGCCAACGAACGTTTGCGCCGCATCAGGGCGCAACTGCGTGCGATGGAAGCACAGATTGAGCTGCTGCGGCAGTTGGGTGATGAGCTGGAACAATTGGTGGACCTAAAAGATTTGACTGGGCAAGCGTCGGGCAAAGGCCAAGCCGATTTTGATGCCTTGGAAATGGATCAGTATAACGAATTGCACACCGCCAGCCGACGCATGGTGGAAGCGGCGTTTGATGCCCGCGAAATCAGTAAGGATGCCAGCAAAGAACTGGAGGCCATGAACGAGGTGCTGGAAGACCAGCAACGTATCGGTAATGAAACCCAAGCGGTGATGATGCAAACGCGTTTGCTGCCCGTGTCGTCGATAGCCCAACGCTTGCAGCGCAGTTTACGGCAAACCTGTAGGCTCACCCAAAAACAATGCGATTTAGTCTTGACTGGCGACCATCTTATGGTCAACGGCGACACGCTAAATAGCTTGCTAGACCCGTTAATGCACTTGTTGCGTAATGCCGTAGACCACGGTATAGAAACCGCCGAACAGCGGCTGGCGGCGGGTAAAAACCCGCATGGCACGCTCGCCTTACACTTCGAGCTAGACGGTAACCACATCCGCGTGCGCGTGCAAGATGATGGGCGCGGTTTGGATTTTGCGGCCATCCGCGACACGGCGATACGGCGCGGTTTGCTGGATTCAGGACAAAACCTCAGCGATAAAGACTTGGCGCGCTACATATTGCGCCCAAATTTTTCGACCCGCACCGTCGCTACCCAAACCTCAGGGCGGGGTGTCGGTATGGATGCCGTGCATTACCAAGTTGTTGGGCTAGGCGGCAGCTTAGCCTTAGATTCGGTGCCGGGACTCGGACTCAGCGTAGACTTAAGAGTGCCTTTGCCCATGAGCCGCGTCCATGCCTTATTGACGCAAGTGGGCACTTACAAAGTGGCGATAGCCAATAAAGGCGTCACGCAAATTTTGTTTGCAGGGGCGGCGACTATTCTTGATGATGACCAAGGACAATTTGTGCTGTTGGCTGATGAACGCTATGAGGCCGTACCTTTAAGCCGTTTGCTGCGCATTCCTGAACGCCGCAAACGTGAACTCTACTACCGCACAGTACTGTTGGTGCAACACGACGAACAAACCACTGCCGTCCTGATTGACGCGATTACCGACAGTTTGGATATCGTCATCAAAAGCTTGGGTCAGTACGTCAATAAAATTCCTGGATTTGCCGGGGCTGCCATCATGGGCGACGGCACAGTGGCGGCGGTCGTGGATTTGCCCGAATTGCTGCGTAGACAATATGCTGATGCCGTGACCTACACCGAGTTAGCCGAGGAATGGCTGCCTGAAACCCGCTTGCCGACCGTGCTGTTGGTGGATGATTCGCTCAGCCAACGCCGTGCCTTAGAGCAACTATTGCAAGATGCGGGCTTTGCGGTTAGGACAGCGCGCGACGGCATTGAAGCGACTGAACAATTGGCAGACTTTAAGCCAGATATTGTGCTGACCGACTTGGAAATGCCGCGTATGAACGGGATTGAGCTTACCGCCCACATCCGCACGCGTGAAAATCTTAAAACCTTGCCGGTGATTATGATTACCTCGCGCACGACCCAAGCGCACCGCCAGTTGGCCTTGGAAGCGGGGATCGATTTTTACCTGGTCAAGCCCGTGCAAGAAGACGACTTATTGGGCAAAATTCAGGGTTTGTTGGCGACAGCCACCCCTTAGCAGCCAACTTAGCCCCAAGCCAAAAATATAATTACTGCTTTACCTTTTATCAACCAGAGATCGCATCATGAAACAACAAACTATTAATCCGTTTAGCCGACTAATGTTGCGGCAGAAATTCGCTGTGTTGGCGGTGATTGCAGCGACGCTAGTCGGTTTTGCCTTGTACGCGTTTGTGGATACCCAGTTGGAAAAAATCAATGTGACCAAGCTGGAGCAGCAAGGTCTTAAACCTGCCAAACAAATCTTGGAGTTAGTGCGCTTGTTGCCCAAACATCGGGGTTCGTCGAGTGCGCTGTTAAACGGCAATATGGCAATGGTTGCCGAAGTGCAGGACAGCAAAACCTTGGCCGACAAGCAAATAATGCTGTTTGATACCACCATCAAGTCCATCAGCAACCCGGGATTACAAAAGCTCTGGGCGAGCATTAAACAAGATTGGCCTAAGATAGTCCAGAATGTGGATGCGCGATCAATAACCGCCCAAGAAAACTTTGCCGCACATACCAAATTGATCGCCAATGTGTTAGAGGTTTTGGATTTAATTACTGACCATTATGGCTTGTCATTAGACCCTTATTCAGAATCTTATTATTTGATGCGTTCAATGTTGGTGGATACGCCAATATTGACTGAATACCTAGGCCAAGCGCGGGGTTGGGGTGCGACCTTATTGGCGAAAGCGGCAAAGCCCGTGGTGGTTGACAGTAAAGCCAAAACCGTCGCCGTGCCAGAAAGCGTAGTCACCCTGCAAGATCGTGGACGATTAAGTTTGATGACCAGTATAGCGAACTTACATTTAAGCAACGCGACGCG
Source organism: Methylococcaceae bacterium (assembly GCA_013140465.1). GTDB lineage: Bacteria > Pseudomonadota > Gammaproteobacteria > Methylococcales > Methylomonadaceae > Methylobacter_C. The sequence goes on along the minus strand of JABFST010000325.1, from coordinate 4,653 downwards.
TGACTTTAACAAATTTTTGGAAATCAACCAGAAACTGCAAACCCCCATCGATATACAGCTTAAAACCACGTCAAACTTGGTTAACACTGCCCTAAAGCTATCGGATACCGAAATTGTCAGCAAGCCCTTCCCAACCTATTCATCGACCGAATACTTCAAACAATATACCCAAGCCATTGATGAAACTTTCAAATTAATCGATGTCGGCTTAAAAGAACTGGACACTATCTTTAACCAACAAATAAAGTCGGGTACAGACAAATTATTGCTGATTTCAGCGGTTATTGTCAGTTTGCTGTTAGGGGTTGCGTTAATTGCCATGTTTATCGTCAACTCCATTACCCGTCCGGTCAGTTATTTGGTAGGCGTTATCCAAAAACTGTCTGCGGGTGATAATACCGTGCGTGCCCAAATGCAAACTTTTGACGAGATTGGCTTATTAGGTCGCCAGTTCGACGCGATGGTTGACCAACGTGAGGCGGTGCGGGCCAAAATTGAGCAAGAAAACGAAGTCTTGAACAACTCCATCGTAGAATTGTTGATGACGGTGGCAAAATTGGCGCAAAAAGATCTGACGGTACGCGCCAACGTGGAAGAAGACGTGACCGGGCCGCTGTCGGACGCGTTAAACTTGCTCTCGGAAGAAACCGGAAAAGTATTGAACCGCGTCGTACAGATTGCAGGTGAGGTGGCGGGCGCATCACAACAAGTGCAAAGCCAGTCAGCCCGGGTTATTGATGTGGCGGCGGAAGAAAAGCGCGAAGTAGAGCAAGCCGCTAGCGAATTAACTGCCGCGTCTGCTGCGATGTTAAACATTGCCCACTTGGCGGCTTCTTGTAACGAAGCGGCGGAAAAGGCGATTAAGAACACCGATAAGGCGCAAGAAACGGTATTAGGCACCATCCAAGGCATCACCACGATTCGGGACACCATCCGCGAAACCGAAAAACGGATTAAGCGCTTAGGCGAACGCTCGCAAGAAATTGGCGGTGTGGTTAGCTTGATTAACGACATTGCTGAGCGTACCCATATTCTGGCCATTAACGCGTCCATGCACGCCGCGTCTGCGGGTGAAGCCGGACGTGGTTTTGCCGTGGTTGCGGGCGAGGTACAAAAGCTGGCTGAAAACTCGCGCGAAGCAACATCAAAAATCTCTGCGCTGGTCAATAACATCCAAGTGGAAACCGCTGATACTGTTATCACGATGAACAACGCGATCAGCCAAGTGGTCAAGGGTACCGAGCTGGCGCAACAAGCGGGTGACGAAATGCGTGAAACGCGTGACACCACGGCAAACTTGGTGCAATTGGTTGAACGTATCGCAGTCAGTTCTACCAACCAATCAGAAAGCACCCAACGCTTGCTGACACGCGCCCAACAAATCCAAAAAAGCACCGAAGAAACCTATAGCCAATTGCAGGATCAAGGCACCCAAACTGAGTTGCTAGTAACCTTGTCAGATTTGTTGGTGGCTTCTGTAGGCGTGTTTACCCTGCCCAAAGCCTAATTGTTAGTTTGCCCGCCCTTAGCAAGAATGCCTGTTTTAGGGGTGGGCTTAGTGCCGCGAGTTGTGCAATGCGTGCATCACGGTTGGAGTGCAACGGCTTTAGACCTTGCCGAGTCAGTATTACTACGCGAAGAAATGGTCTAAAGCCGTTGTACTCCGCTTAACTATAAGCCGTGATCCAGACCGGCAATTTTTTGTAACTTATCATTAGTTATAGGCAATAGCGGTAGACCTGCGAGGTTTTATAAACCTCGCAGGTCTTTATCCTGCTACTCATGAGAAGTTACATTTTTTCGATAAATCCCGTTGATAGTTAAGGGTTTTTTAACAAAAAAAACCAATGAATCTGATCCTGATCTCAGTTAAAATCCGCGATTTTTAACTGTTATCATGATGAGGGATTTATGTGTTGGAGTGGGGAGCGGGGAGTCGCTATTTTTGCGAAAGCTTTTATGGGCATCCCTGCCCAACAAGCGGCAAAAATCACGCGACCGCCAATGCCTACGGCTGCCCCAGCCGTCCTGCTCCACTCGTCGCATACCCAACAAGGGGTATGCAACATCGTTACGCAATGACTCGACGCGATGTCGGAAAGCCTGCATTTTCACTACGCTACGCTTCGTGAAAACACATGCACTATCGCTTCTGGGGACTACTCGACTCCTGTCTCGCAGCGAGCGTCGGCGGTATTGGCGACTATCGGCTTATCAAGTACTGCTTATTTTTACTATAAAAAAGAACCTGCGGCTTTATGTGCAGCCCTAGGTTATTTCTCTTTGATGGAACTGCTGCAAGCCTATACTTACACGGTCATAGACGAGTGCAGCAATCCCGCCAACCAGATAGCAACGTTGCTGGGTTATATCCATATTGCCTTCCAGCCGTTTTTTATCAATGCCGTTTCTTTGCACTTTGTCCCGGCTAGAATCAAAACCAAAATTACCCCCCTCGTCTATAGCGTGTGCTTTATAGCGACCGTGTGCCTATTGTTGCGGCTGTTTCCTACCGAAGGCGCAACTTTCTGTTACGAAGCCAAAACCCGCTTCATTGTCTTTACGGACTACATCAAACCGTTTTTTGTCCCTATCTGCGGCAAAAAAGTGTGTTCGGTTTCTGGGGCTTGGCATATTGCCTGGGAAATTCCCGCCACCACCAGTTTGATGCTCTATAATATGTACATCATCGCCGCTTTCGTCATGCCTGTGCTGTATGGCTCTTGGCGCATGACCCTATACCACATCATCACCGGCCCTTTGTTGGCGTATTTGACCACCTCCAATCCTAACGAATGGGCAGCAGTGTGGTGTTTGTATTCCATCGGCTTGTTATTGCTGATGGTCAAAACCCCGATACGCCGCTATTTGTATGTCCAAGACTGGTTTTGGTGGCGGATGGTCAAATCCCAGCCCGAATAACATTCTCATCACCCTGATAACACTATGACCGCAAAACGCACTTTTACCCACCGCATTGTCGTGTTAGACACCGAAACAACAGGCTTAAGCCCGCAAGACGGGCATAGGATCATTGAAATTGGCTGTGTCGAATTGGTCAAACGCCGCTTAACAGGCAAAACCTTTCATGTCTACATCAACCCAGACCGTACGATCGATGACGGCGCGATAGCCGTGCATGGCATCACTAATGAGGCGTTACAAGACAAGCCGCGCTTTGCCGAGGTCGCAGAGGATTTTCTTACTTTTGTGCAAGGCGCGGAGTTGGTGATCCACAACGCGCCCTTTGACGTCGGCTTTATTAATCACGAACTAAACTTGCTGAAGGAAAAACGCGGGACAATTACAGATTATTGCAAGGTCTTTGATACCTTAGCCTATGCCCGAAAATTGCATCCCGGGCAACGCAACAGCTTGGATGCCTTATGCAAACGTTATGGCATAGACAACAGCCACCGTGACTTACACGGCGCGTTGCTGGACTCGGAAATTTTGGCCGATGTGTTTTTGCTGATGACAGGCGGACAAGAGTCGTTATTGGATGGACATTTGGAAACAAGCCAAAATGACATGCCCGCGACAGCCGTCGTTACGCTACGCGCTGACCGTCCGGCTTTAAAAGTGATAAGCTGCAATGCAGAAGAACAAGATGCCCACCAACAACGGCTGGCAGCGATAGAAAAAGCGGGGGGAGGGTGTGTGTGGTTACGTTAAGGCGGGACAAGACCCAATGGGGAATCGGCTGTAGCCGATCCCCCATGCACAGGGGCTAGCTAGTTATTCGGCCTTAGGCTTAGCGCGGCGCGAAGTGGAACTCATGCGTTTTTTGCTTTTGTCCACTTTTTTAGCATCATCTTCGGGTCTTGCACGTCTGCTGGCGAAAGGGGAGTCTTCAAAACGGGAAATGTTCAGTTGTTGACCCACGACCCTGATTTTTTTCAGTTCTTCGATCAGTTCTTTAGGCATACCCGCTGGCAATTCAACCGTGCTGTAATCATCTTCGATACGGATACGCGCAATATGGTCGCCGTCAATGCCCGTTTCGTTGGCGATAGCACCGACGATATTGCCGGGTTTTACGCCGTGGTTGTGGCCCACTTCAATGCGGAAGGTTTCCATTTCGACTGTACCGCTGCCAAACGAACGCTTAGGTTTGCGGTCACCACGGTCACGGTCGCCACGATCACGGTCACCACGTTGCGGGCGGTCTTCGCGTGAAGGACGGTCGTCGCGGTCACGAAACGGGCGGTCTTCGCTTTTTTCGTAAGCTTTTTTAGGTAAGTTTTGCATTAACAAAGGCGTGTCGCCTTGTACGAGTTTCGCCAATGCCGAGGCAATTTCCAAGGCCGAAACATTGTGTTCTTGCTGGTATTGTTCGATCAGTTGGCTGAAAAAGCTCAGCTCTTCAACCGCCAAAGTATCGGTGATGTTTTGTTTAAAACGGGAAATGCGTTTGTTGTTGATGACTTCGGTAGAAGGCAAGCCCATTTCCTCCACCCGCTGTTTGGTGGCTTTTTCGATATTGCCCAACAGTTTGCGTTCCCTAGGAGCAATAAACAGAATCGCGTCGCCGGTGCGGCCCGCGCGGCCGGTACGGCCAATACGGTGGACGTAAGATTCGGTATCGTAAGGGATGTCGTAGTTGACTACATGGGTGATGCGGTCTACGTCCAAGCCTCTGGCGGCAACGTC
>JABFST010000178.1 GCA_013140465.1 Methylococcaceae bacterium | reverse complement strand
GATGATTAAGGGCAACAACCCGTCCAACATCCGGGTCGGCTCCACGCTGTCTACGGATGAGTTCGCAGGTACGCGCTTTGATTTCATGCTCTCCAATCCGACTTATGGCAAAAGCTGGGCCAGCGAACAAAAATACATCAAAGACGGCGGCGATGTGATTGATACCCGGTTTCGAGTGACCTTAAACGACTATTGGGGCAACCCAGAAACGCTAGATGCCACGCCGCGTTCCAGCGACGGCCAGTTGCTGTTTCTGATGGAAATGGTCAGCAAAATGAAGCCACTGGATAACAGCCCGCACGGCTCGCGTATCGCTTCTGTCCATAATGGCTCCAGCCTGTTTACTGGCGACGCTGGCAGCGGTGAAAGCAATATTCGCCGCCACATCATCGAAAACGACTTGTTGGAAGCCATCATTCAATTGCCCAACAACCTGTTTTACAACACCGGCATCACCACTTATATCTGGTTGCTGTCCAACCACAAAGCCCAAACCCGCAAAGGCAAAGTGCAACTCATCGATGCCAGCCAACTGTACCGCAAGCTGCGCAAAAATCTCGGCAATAAAAACTGCGAATTCGCCCCCGAACATATCCGGGACATCGTCGATACTTATCTAGCATTGGCAAGCCAAGAACGCCAAGCCGATGATGCTGGCATTGCCGCTCAGGTATTCGACAACAGCGACTTTGGCTACTACAAGGTCACTATCGAACGCCCGGATCGCCGCAAGGCCCAATTCAGCCAAGAGCGCATTGCAAGCTTACGTTTTGACAAGGCGTTAAATCAGCCTATGCAGTGGATTTACCAGCAATGGGGCGATGCCGTTTATCAACCCGGCTGCTTGGCGCAACACGAAAAAACCATCTTAGCTTGGTGCGAAGACAACGAATTAGGGCTAAACGCCAAAAATCGCAACAAATTGCTCAATCTGGATACTTGGTTGAAACAACAAAACCTGATGCAAACAGCGCAAACCTTAATGGCGACTATCGGTAACAACGAATCCAGCGATTTCAACCACTTCAAGATTTACGTTGATGCCATACTAAAAGCGCAAAACATCAAGCTCAGTGCCAGCGACAAAAACGCCATCCTCAATGCCGTCAGTTGGTATGACGAGGCCGCCGAAAAAGTCATCGCGCAAACCTTCAAACTCAATGGCGATATGCTCGAAAAAATCTTGCAACGCCTAGATTGCAGCGAAGATAAACTACCCGATTTTGGCGTTTACCCCACCGCTAAAAAAGGCGAATACCTCACCTACGAATCCAATACCGACCTGCGCGACAGCGAGTCGGTGCTATTAAAAGACAACATCCATCGTTATTTTTTGGCCGAAGTTAAACCGCATGTCGAAGAAGCCTGGATTAACCTCGATTCCGCCAAAATCGGTTACGAAATCAGCTTTAATAAATACTTCTATCGGCATAAGCCGCTACGCAGTATGAATGCCGTGGCTAAAGACATCATCGCTCTGGAAAAACAGGCCGAAGGTTTGATTGCCGATATTCTGGGCATTGACGTAAATCTGCTATAGCTCAGCTTTACCAAGAGTGTGCCGATGAAACAAATAAGATACACATTGTGTATCTTATCAGCTAAGATTAAAGCAATTAAACTTCATTAAAGGCTGTTGCCATGGCTATTCAATCCACACTCGCCGACCCTCAAACCCATGCCGTTAATTTGCGGATTCGCGCCGAGATTCGCGCCTTAATTGACCAAGCCGCCAAAGCACAAGGCAAAACCCGCTCAGAATTCATGATCGATGCCGCTCGCCGCGCCGCCGAAGAATCCCTGCTGGACCAAACGTTAGTGCGCGTCGATCAACAAACCTACGACCACTTTCTGGAAGTACTGGATCAACCCCCCGGCGGTGAAGGGTTTGAACGCCTGATGGCAGCGCCAAAACCTTGGCAGAATTAATGCTGTCTGCACCAGTTTTGCTGTCCGCACCGCATCAGCTAAGTAATTTTAGCTGTGGTGTTGCCAGTTTGGACGAATGGCTCAAACGCCGCGCACGGCCCAACCAAACCAGCGGCGCCTCCCGTAACTATGTCGTGGCGGCGGGGGAGATGGTGGTTGGCTATTACTGTCTAGCTTCCGGTGCGCTGGCCTTAACCGAAACGCCGCCAGCAATGCGCCGCAACATGCCCGATCCCATACCTATTGCCGTATTGGGCCGTCTTGCCGTCGATCAGTCTTACCAAGGGCGCGGTCTTGGCGTTGCCTTGCTGCAAGATGCCGTATTACGCACCCTGCAAGCTGGTGACATCCTCGGCATACGCGGCTTGCTGGTACATGCCTTGTCCGCTGAGGCGCAAGCCTTTTATCAACACCATGGTTTTATTGCATCCCCAACGCAGCCAATGACATTGATTTTATCGTTGGAGCGGTTTTTAGCGAAGCGAACGGTTGGCGAATATCGTGGAAAAATCTGGATTGCTGAGGATTTTGACGAGCCGTCGTCGCGGACAAATCGAGAGACAGTGTCTCCCGAATCCATGTTGCCGTCACAGCATGAAGAGTAATACCATTCAACAAACACCAACCTGACCCATTCGTGACACACTGCGTAACGAATGGGTTGTTTTGTAACTTACAAAGTTTGTTAATCCACAAGCCTATAAGGACGACACTATGCAAATCGCCATCGACCTCCCCAATGATTTCGTCAACTTTCAATCCGTTGCCGACATTGAGAAAGACATGCGTTTGAGCTATTCATTGTGGCTATTCAAAAATGCTAAGGTCACCATTACCAAGGCTGCGGAACTGGCCCATCTGGATATTTATGACTTCATGGCAGCGTGTAAACAAAATCAAGTGCCAGTCATCGACATCAGTCCTCAGGAACTAATGGATGAACTTGCCGGGATGCAATCAGTATGATTTGTGTCGCGGATTGGTTAGCATCGACAATAATGGAATGGGCAAACGATGATTGAACAGCTGGCGGAAATGCCGACTTACGGGGCTTATAAGGATTCTGGCGTGGAATGGTTGGGGGAGGTTCCTGCGCATTGGCTACTTAAAAAGCTAAAGCATATTGGTGTTATTTATGCCGGATTAGCTGGCAAAAAGGGGGAAGATTTTAGTAAACAACCACGCGATGGATTCTCTCCATTTGTTCCATTTACGAGTATTGCGAATAATACTGCCGAAGTAAAAAATATCTACCAATATGTGTTTGTAAGGAAACACGAGGAACAATCTTTTGTTAAAAAAAATGATTTACTTTTTTTGATGAGCAGCGAAACTCTTGATGATATTGCAAAATGCTCATTATATTTAGGAGATAATAATCCATTGTATTTGAACTCATTTTGCAAAGGTTTTCGAATAACATCAGAAAAATCAATACCTAAATATATTAATTATTTATTGCAAAGTGATAATTATCGGCATTATTTTGGTGTGGTTGCCAGAGGATTCACCAGAATTAATTTAAAACAGGAGTTTATTAACGGGGCACCAATATTGCTACCACCAGCCCCTGAACAAACAGCCATCGCCGCTTTTTTGGATCGTAAAACCGCGCAAATCGACCAAGCCGTGGCGATCAAGGAACAACAAATCGCCTTGCTGAAAGAACACAAGCAAATCCTGATACAAACCGCCGTCACCCGTGGTCTTGATCCCAATGTACCAATGCGCGATTCTGGCGTGAAATGGATAGGCGAGATTCCGGCACATTGGGAAATTAGAAGAAGCAAATTCGTATTCACGCAGCGTAAGGAGCTTGCTAAGCCTGGCGATGTCCAATTGTCTGCAACCCAAGCGTATGGAGTGATACCTCAAGATGAATATGAAAGCAAAATAGAACGGCGAGTAGTGAAGATTCAATTTCATCTTGAAAAACGAAAACATGTAGAAATTGATGATTTCGTGATAAGTATGAGAAGCTTCCAGGGAGGGCTTGAAAGAGCTTGGTCTGAGGGCTGTATCCGTTCGTCATATGTAGTTCTCAGGCCTTTAATCAAATTAAACGCAAGTTACTACGGCTATCTTTTTAAGTCCTCCAGATATATATCTGCGTTGCAATCTACAGCTAATTTTATTCGCGATGGACAGGATTTAAATTTTGAGAACTTTTCAATGATTGACCTACCAATAGCTCCACTAGAAGAACAGTGCAAAATAGCTGATTATTTGGATAACCAAATTTTTCTTCTAAATAAATCAACCGAGCTTTTGCTACAACAAATCGACAAACTCAAGGAATACAAAACCACGCTGATTAACAGTGCCGTCACTGGCAAAATCCGCGTAGCTGAATCTGTTCAGTGTGGGGCGGAACTATGAACAATGCCTTGCAGTTAAGCCTTGATATTCATTGTAGGGGCGAATTTATTCGCCCTTGGGCTACGCTGTCGGCAGACAGGGCGAATAAATTCGCCCCTACAACAGCTTAACTTTACGCTATTTATATTATGAAACCGTATATACCCGATCAGTTGCCGATTACCGAACTGGATTATCAGCGATTATTTGCGCTGGTGGCTAACGCTAGCGCCGAACTGGCCCGCTATGACGGCTTATTGCTGGGCATTCCCAATCCTGCGGTGATGTTGTCGCCGTTGACCACCCGCGAGGCGGTGTTGTCCTCTAAAATTGAAGGCGCGCAAGCGACCGTAGACGATGTGTTGGAATACGACGCAGGTTTAGCCAAAGAGGGTGAAACTTACAAGGATATTCAGGAGATTGCCAATTACCGCTCGGCTTTATATCAGGCACGGGAGTATCTACAGGATTACCCAATTCGCTTAGGGTTTATTTTACAGTTGCACAAAATTTTGATGTCCAGTGTGCGTGGCGAAAACAAAGCACCCGGCGAATTTCGTCGCACGCAAAATTGGATTGGTATGGCAGGTTGCAGCATTGACCAAGCCAGTTTTGTCCCGCCTGATCCCTTCCGGTTGCCCGACTATCTGCAAGCGTTGATCGGCTATATGGATAGTGATGACAGTAATGTGTTGTTGCAAACAGCCGTGGTACACGCTCAATTTGAGTTGCTGCATCCGTTTAACGACGGTAATGGTCGTATTGGCCGGATTTTGATACCGCTGTTTCTGTATCAGAAAAAACTGCTGGCCGAACCGATGTTTTATCTCAGCGAATACCTTGAAAGCCATCGCGACGAATATTATCAACGCTTAAACTCAATTTCATCGGCGGGCGACTGGAATGGCTGGATTGCCTTTTTCCTACAAGCGGTTGCTTATCAGGCCAAGGACAATAGCCGTCGCGTGAAGGAAATCATGGCGCTGTATGAAACGATGAAAGTTCAAGTGCATGAAATTACCCGCTCCCAGTATTCGGTGTATTTGCTGGATGCCATTTTTAATAAACCGATTTTCAAAGTCTCGGATACCGCCAAGCAGCTTGGTCTTGCTTATGCTATGCACGAAAAGACCACCGCCGATTTATTGCGACAATTAAAGGATGCAGGCATTTTGACCGTTTTACAGCCCGGCAGTGGTCGCCGCTCCGCCACATTGGCTTTCCCCGCGTTACTGAATATGGCCGAAGGGCGACAAGTTTTATGAATGTTTTTTGGAGTCTCTATCGGCAACAAATCAGCTTGTGGAGTTTTTTATCAAGAATAGGCTCCGCAAGCTAATTTGTGGCGCGTAGGAACTCCGCAAATGCTATTTAATTTAGTCGGATGCGGTGAACAACATGAACCGCATCTCTCGGGTTGGAGAATGTGTTGAACGCTTGGTTAAAGCGCTAATGATGCGGCTCGTACCTAACTATATCGGCGTATGTGCTATTTTGGGCATGACATGTTTTCATTTGACGGTCATTTGATCGTGCCATCGTCCTATTCAAAAGAGCTTTAGATTTGTATATACAAATCAAAAACATACTAAAACCACTTCATTTGATCATAAGTGATAAACAACTGTTTGGATACTTATAAAAACACACTATCGAGAACGAACATGGTTTCAAACACCCATGAACAAGCCTTGGAAGCAGCCATAGAAAAACAGCTGACAGGCACTTGTCTGGAAGCGCAAAAAGGTATTGCCGAAGCGGGCGACCTGCCGTTCAGCACCAGCCACGGCTATCAACTTGGCTTGCCGCAGGATTTTAACGCCTATTACGCCATCGACAGCAAACGCTTTTGGGCTTTCTTGGCGCATACCCAGCATGAACAGCTGGAAAAGTTGCAAAAGCACGGCGGCGATTGGCAGCTTAAAGTGTTGGAGCGCGTCGATAAGCTAATCAAAAAATATGGCTTGTTGTATTTGCTGAAAAAGGGCTTAAGCATCGACGATGCCGTCTTGCAACTGATGTATCCGGCGCCGCTGGCCAGCAGTTCCGACAAGGTGAAGCAAAACTTTGCCGACAACATTTTCAGCAGTACCCGCCAAGTGCGTTATTCCTTAAGCAATACCTTGGAAGAAATCGATCTGGTGCTGTTTATCAATGGTTTGCCGTTTGCCACGCTGGAGTTGAAAAATCCTTGGACGGGGCAGACTGCCCGTTATCACGGTCAGAAGCAATACCGCGAAGACCGGGACATTAAGCAGCCTTTGCTGCAATTTGGTCGTTGCTTGGTACACATGGCAGTGGATACCGATGACATCTACATGACCACCAAACTGGCCGGGCCGCACACTTTCTTTTTGCCGTTTAATAAAGGCCATCATTTTGGTGCAGGTAATCCGCCCAATCCCAACGGACATAAAAGCGCATATTTATGGCAGGAGGTGTTCAGCAAAGAGAGCGTTGCCAACATTATTCAGCACTTCGTGCGCTTGGACGGCAGTAGCAAAGAGCCGTTAGATAAGCGCAACTTGTTTTTTCCGCGTTACCATCAGTTGGATGTGGTGCGCAAATTGGTGGCCCATGCCAGTGAGCATGGGGCAGGACAAACTTATTTGATCCAACACTCGGCGGGATCGGGGAAATCTAATTCCATTACTTGGGCGGCATATCAGTTGATTGAGGTTTCTCCGCTCGGATCGGATGCGCCGCTGTTTGATTCGGTGATTGTCGTTACCGACCGCCGTTTGCTGGATAAGCAACTACGCGAGAACATCAAGGATTTTTCCGAAGTCAAAAATATCGTTGCTCCGGCGTTTAAGTCTTCGGAACTGAAAAGCGCTTTGGAACAAGGTAAGAAAATCATCATTACCACCATCCAGAAATTCCCTTTTATCATCGACGGCATTGCCGATTTGAGCGACAACCGCTTTGCCGTCATCATTGATGAGGCGCACAGCTCGCAGAGTGGTTCTGCGCACGACAATATGAACCGGGCGATGGGTAAAAGCGAGCAGGTTGAGGAAGAGTTGGATGTGCAGGACAAAATTCTGCACGCCATGCAATCGCGGAAAATGCGCGGCAACGCCTCGTATTTGGCCTTTACCGCGACACCGAAAAACACCACTTTGGAAAAGTTCGGCGTTAAACAAGCGGATGGCAGTTTTGAGCCGTTTCATTTGTATTCGATGAAACAGGCGATTGAAGAAGGCTTTATTCTGGACGTGCTGGCTAATTACACGACTTATAAAAGCTATTACGAGATCCAGAAATCGATCACCGATAATCCGTTGTTTGACAGTGTCAAGGCACAGAAAAAACTGCGTGCTTATGTCGAACGCCATCAGCAGACCATTACCGTGAAAGCGGAAATCATACTCGACCATTTCATTCCGCAGGTAGTCAACAGCAAAAAGCTGAAAGGTAAAGCCAAGGGCATGGTGATTACCCAGAACATCGAGGCAGCCATCCGCTATTACCGGGCGATTTGCCAGCTATTGAAGGATAAAGGCAATCCGTTCAAAGTCGCCATCGCCTTTTCTGGCACTAAAGCAGTGGATGGCATTGAGTATAGCGAAGCGCAGATGAATGGTTTTGCCGAAAACGAAACCCGCGATTATTTCAATAAGGATGAATATCGCTTGTTGATAGTGGCTAATAAATATTTGACCGGATTCGATCAGCCTAAGCTGTGCGCGATGTATGTCGATAAAAAGCTGCAATTTGTGCTGGCGGTGCAAGCTTTGTCGCGCCTGAACCGTGCCGCGCCCAACTGGGGCAAGAAAACCGAAGACTTGTTCATTTTGGATTTCTTTAATTCGGTGGACGATATTAAAACCGCCTTCGATCCGTTTTATACCGCCACGCGCTTGTCGGAAGCCACTGATGTCAATGTCTTACATGAGTTAAAAGACGCGCTGGACGAGGTCGCGGTGTATGAGTGGTTTGAGGTTGAACAGTTTGTCGAATTGTATTTTAGCAATGCCGATGCCCAGCAACTAAGCCCGCTGATCGACACGGCAGCGGCGCGGTTCAACCAGGAATTGGCACTGGATGAACTGGCTAAAGCCGATTTTAAGATTAAGGCCAAACAGTTCGTCAAAATTTATGGACAAATGGCGGCCATCATCCCGTATGAAATTGTCGTTTGGGAAAAGCTGTTTTGGTTTTTGAAGTTTTTGATCCCCAAGCTGCTTGTGCAAGACCCGATTTCAAGCCAATTCGATGCCTTGTTGGAGTCGGTGGATTTGTCGTCATACGGCTTGGAGCGCGTCAAACTTAATCACACCATTGGCTTGGATGCCAGTGATTCCGAACTGGCGCCCACCAACCCTAATCCGCGAGGAACTCATGGTGGTGACGCAGAACACGATCCACTGGATGACATCATCCGCAGCTTCAACGAACGCTGGTTTCAAGGCTGGGGGGCAACGCCGGAACAGCAACGTATCAAGTTCATCAATATCGCCGACAGTATCAAAGCACACCCAGATTTTCAGGAAAAATACCAAAACAACCCGGATGTCCATACCCGAATCTTGGCGTTTGAAAAGATATTTGAAGACGTGATACTGAAGAATCGGCGCAATGAACTGGAGCTGTATAAACTGCTTGCCAACGATCCAGCCTTTAAAGTCGCTATGCAGCAGAGTTTAAGGCAAATGGTGGCTTAATAATTTTAAGCACTTAACCGACTCTTGCCATGCCACTGACCTTAGCAGACATTTTAGATGCCATCGACTTCATCAGTCCGATCCAAGTGGGGATAGCGGGGCTTATGCGCGGTTTAGTGATTGGTTGGACAGGCAACTGGTATCGGTATCGTGATGAAAAAACCTTGGCGGTAGTCGCAAGGTGGTGTGAGGATAATGGCCTACTGCTAAAATAATCCAGCGCGTGATGGCAAGCAAAAAAAAGGCCGCTAGCTAAACAGCTGCGGCCTTTTTGTCTGTGCGGGCAATGCTAGTTAAGCAAGAGCCTTTACTTTAGAATTCAGTCTGCTTTTACCGCGTGCGGCTTTGTTTTTATGGATAATGCCTTTGTTGACGGCAGAATCGATAATAGGCACAACTACTTTAAAAGCGGCTTGTGCTTTTTCTTTGTCGCCAGCATTGACGGCGGCAATTACTTTTTTAATAAATGTGCGTAAGTTGCTACGTTGTCCGGCGTTGCGAATACGGCTTTTTTCCGCTTGTTTCGCGCGCTTTTTAGCTTGTGCTGTATTAGCCATAATATCTCGTACTTGGGTGAAAAGTTAAATAGCTCTGCATTATCTTTTTAAATGGTATTATTGTCAACTATTAACTACTGCTACGGGAGTTCTCTTGAGTCGCCAGCTGTTTAAATCCACTGCTATCGTCAGTAGCATGACCTTTATATCACGCATTCTGGGCTTTGTGCGGGATATGTTGATCGCACGCATTTTTGGTGTTGATGTGGCAACCGACGCGTTTTTTGTCGCTTTTAAAATCCCTAATTTTTTGCGCCGCTTGTTTACCGAAGGCGCGTTTGCCCACGCGTTTGTGCCCTTGTTGGCGGAGACGAAAGAGCAGGGCAGCCACGCCGCTTTACGCCTGTTTATTGATCGGACGGCGGGCAGTTTGGCCTTGTTGTTGGCCTTGCTTAGCCTGATTGGCGTGGTGGCTGCGCCTGTGCTTATTTTGGTGCTGGCTCCCGGTTTTGCTTGGCAAGGCACGCAACATGAGTTATCGGTGCTAATGCTGCAAATTACGCTGCCGTATTTGTTTTTTATCGGCATGGTGGCGTTGGCGGGCGGCATTTTAAATGCGCATGGGCAATTTGCCGTCCCCGCACTTACGCCAGTCTTTCTTAATCTGTGCATGATTGCCGCCGCGTTGTGGTTGGCCCCGTTGATGGCTGAACCGATAGTGGCCTTGGCTTGGGGCGTGTTTGCGGCGGGCGTGGTGCAATTGCTGTTTCAGCTGCCGTCGTTGTGGCG
>JABFST010000119.1 GCA_013140465.1 Methylococcaceae bacterium | reverse complement strand
ATATAGACCTATGCCATGTGGCGGGGGAATGACGCGATTGATGCGGTTCGCTACCGAGACTGTGAAAGTATTCCAAATACTCACAAAAAGGTGTTTATTATTCTCGTAAGCCTTTGTTTTAATTGTAGACTGGACTGAAAAAACATGTTTTTTCACTCCGATGAGCAAGCTTACGTTAATTCTTTCACAGTCTCTACCGCTCACCACATCCTACGTCCCTAATTCCGGCCTACCGAGTTTACTGGTGACGGATTTGCCGCTAAGAGACCTCCGACCAGCCCCCATTTGCTCCCAATAAAAGCCCCGATTGTTTTGCAATCGGGGCTTTTTTGTGTGAATATTTTGATAACTCTATAACAAGGAAGTATTTATGAACCCCCGTACTCGTAACAATAGCGACCAAAGCAACAGCTACAACAACTTTAGCTATAAACCTAAGTTTGTTTTTATAGCTGATGCAGCTATAATAGCTAGCAACAACACCCTCCAAGCGACTCTAGCAGCTAGCTGTTACGAGGCTCAAACCGGAGGGTTTATTTTTTGTGGGATAGCTTATGAATAGCTATAACAAACCCCCGCTATCCATTCAACAACAAGCGCAATTGTTGCAAGATAGAGGTCTTATCTGCAACGACACATCCCGGTTAGAAAAATACCTGTCTTCAATTGGTTATTACCGCTTAAGTGCTTACTGGCTACCCTTTGAGCTACCTAGTAGCTGTGGCCCATCACGCAATCATACCTTCCTTCCAAATACTCAGTTTGAAGACATCTTAAGTCTTTATATCTTTGACCGTAAACTACGCTTGCTGGTTATGGAAGCTATTGAGCGCATAGAGGTTGCATTAAGGGCGCAATGGAGTTGCGCATTGGCTTTAAATCGTGGTTCTCATGCGTATATGAATCCCATTTTATTTAAAAATCCTAGGCAACATATACAAGACCTTGCCAAAATTGACCGCGAGTTTGACAACAACAAAGAGAAATTCATCCAGCACTACAAAGAAAACTACAGTTCGCCACCACTCCCCCCTATTTGGGCTGTTGTAGAAACAATGACTTTAGGAACGCTGTCGCGCTGGCTTGCAAATACCAACAATACTTCAATAAAGAAAGACATCATGAGGGCGTTCGGTATGCCAACCATTGAAATTCTTGAAAGCGTATTTCATGCTTTAACGCCTGTCCGTAACGTCTGCGCCCATCACAACCGCTTATGGAACCGTTGCTTTGTGCTGGCGTTACCTCATATTAAACGTTTGAAGGATAGCCTCGTGCCTCAAAATAGCCCAAACCACCAGGCTCTGCATCTCTATAACTATCTTGTGGTCATTGCCGCGTTAATGCGGGCAATCAACCCTAGCAGTAGCTGGGTTAATCGCTTAATTGACTTGTTAGGCACAATAGATTCAAGGTATCACAATAAAATGGGGTTTCCTGATGGCTGGACAGAACGCCAGATCTGGAAAATATAACGCATTGCCACTCGTTAAAACACAAGGAACCGAAGCGAACCCACGCACCCAACCTTCCCACCTAACCCAACTCCGGCAACAACAACGGCTTAACTTGCCCCAGCCAAACTTGCAAACGTTCATCGGTTAAAAATGCCTGACCGCGTTGGTCTAGCACCAAACCTACAAATTGGCCGTCGATCACCGCATCGGAAAATTCAAACTGATAGCCCTCGGTACTCCAGCGGCCGACTATATCCGCACCGCAACCGTAGAAAACCCGATACAGTTTTATCAGGGAACTGGCAAAGCGCGATGCGTACCGTTCCTGATAGCCTAAGCCAAACAGCGCAATCCGCTTACCCGAAAAATCCACCCCGTCCAAATACGGCACAAATTCTGCCCAATTGGCTTCTTCGCAGCCCACCGCCAAACCTGGCAAATCGCCAACCCCATAGCTGGGTGTCCCCAAAATCAGCGCGTCATACTGCAATAAGTCTTCAACACGCGTGCGGTTGATGTTTTTGGGCTTATCGGCAATTTCCGCACCCAACATGCTATAAATCTTTTTGGCGACCAGTCGGGTGCTGCCCGTATCGGTACCGAAAAATATGCCAATTTTGCCCATAAATAACCTTTAGTTGTCTGGATTAAGGATTGCTGACTATAGATTAAGCAATTTTTAAACCAGCTTGTTAAAGATTAAAGCCGCTTATATTTTAAGGACTTGGACATTTTCTACCGACAACCCCCAAAAACATAAACGACAAAAGCATAGGCTCTGTTGGGTTTGCAACAGTGGCAACAGCTGTTTACGAACTACACGACAACATCGAACAGCCCGGCCTTTGCCGCGCCCAATCCGGGCGTTTTTCGGCAAACACCTGATGTTCGGGCTGTTCGTCATAGGGCTTTTGCAAACACGCCAATAAGTCTTCAAGCATTGAAAAATCGCCTTGTTCGGCTTTGTCGATAGCCAATTGCGCCAAATAATTGCGCAGCACATATTTGGGGTTGACGGCATTCATGCGTGCCTTACGCACGGTATCGGCAATGCTGGCGTGTTGCACACGTTTGCCATAAGCTCGCAACCATGCGCAAAGCTGGGCTTTATACTCTGCGGTAAACTGTTCCGGCACATAATAGGCCGCCATTAACGGTGCTATCAAGTCGTCATCAGTCTGTGCCTGTGCGCAGGAAACATCAGCCAAGTGCCGATAAAAAAGCGTCATATCGGTTTCCACCACTTGCAGCAAGGCGACCAAATCACTCAACAAGACCTCATCGGTTGCTGGGTTAAATGCGTCTAAACCCAATTTGTCAGCCATCATGGTTTGCCAACCTTGTTCAAAACAGTCGGTATACACGTCTAGGGCTTGCCGCAAGGGTTCGACTTGTTCAATCAGGGGATACAGCGCGTTCGCCAATTGGCCTAAATTCCAAAATGCGATTTGTGGCTGATGCCCAAAACGGTAACGTTTCTCGCCCGCATCGGTAG
>JABFST010000062.1 GCA_013140465.1 Methylococcaceae bacterium | reverse complement strand
CCTTTAGGCCACGGTTGGACGATTACTCCGCGCATCCGCTATTACTCGCAAGCGTCGGCTGATTTTTACACGCCTTACCTAGAATCGTTCCAAGGCGCAGAAAGCAACGCCTTAGACAGCCAAGGCAGGGAAATCTTAATAGACGGCAACAACCCCGATAACGGGCAAACCTATTTCTACGACGAAGATACCGACACCTACACCGACCGCAAAGGCAATGATGTTACCGAAGCCGTCAATAATGGCGACATTGCCCCCTATAACAAAACCGTGCCCTTTGCCCGCGACAAACTGCCTAAACATTATTCTAGCGATTATCGGCTGGCGGCTTATGGCGCACTGAGCGGCGGCGTAACCTTAAGCAAACAATTTGCCAAAGGCGTGGCCTTAGATGTGGGCGTTGAATACTACAGCCACCAAAACGCCTTAAAAATCGGTGGCGGCAATGACAATAGCTTTAATGATTTTGATGCCTGGTCGGCAACCGCCACCTTAAAAGTGGACTTATCCGCTGTGTCTTTAGCAGCGGCAACGGGCGGCGGACATGAACACCACCATCACCACCACGGCGCCCATGCCCCTGCTGGCGTGATGTTTGACCATATGCTGCCGAAAGCAGGTGACATGATGGTCGGCTACCGCTTTATGTACGGTAGCCAAGGCGGCGACCTGCTGCATGGCACGCGTGCTGTCAGCAATGCCGAAACCGTGGCGGGCGGTTGTGGGCCTAACCCTTGCTTTGTCAGCCCTGCGACGATGGCGATGGAAATGCACATGATAGATCTGATGTATGCGCCAACCGATTGGCTGACACTGATGCTGATGCCGCAATTTATGCACATGGATATGACGATGGACCGCTTGCGCGGCCCCGAATATGACAGCCTTGCCAACGACAATAAAGGCAATCCAGACAGCAACGGGCAGCCCACCCCTATCGGCGACCATATCCCCCACCATATCCAAAACGGGCATGAAACAGGCGGCATAGGCGATTTAGGCATGTATGCCTTGGTGAAACTGTTTGATGATGGTATCCACCATGCCCACGGCGCGGTCGGCCTGAGCGCCCCAACGGGCGATGTGAATATTGAATTGCGGCGCAACCATCAGGTTGATGGCGGCCTAATCCACTACGGGATGCAGTTGGGCAGCGGCACTTGGGATTTTAAGCCTAGCCTGACCTACACAGGTTCATCGGGTGACTATGCTTGGGGCGCACAAGCCAGCGGCACACTGCGCATGGAAGCTCGCAACCCGTCCGGCTACGCCTTAGGTGACCAGTTCCAAGCCACCGCGTGGGGCGGTTATCAGTTGCTACCGTGGCTGACCGCCTCAGTGCGCGGCGTTTACACCTTACAAGGACGGGTTAAGCATCAGTTTAGCGGGCTTATCGAACAATTTGGCCCTATGGATTACCCCAACAACTATGGCGGACGCTATTGGGACATAGGCTTTGGCCTCAGCGCACAAGTATTGACGGGCAGCTTAAGTGGCAACCGCCTCAGCGTGGAATGGCTGCAACCTGTAGAAGATGCGGTATACGGCTACCAGCTAGAGCGCAACGGCGCGTTGACGGCAACCTGGGGCTTGGCGTTTTAGGGATGCTGGACAACCCGCGCCACCCGCCGCTAAGCAGTGAACTGTGATAGCATGAGAATATTCCGCCCCGCCAGCCGTGACCGTACCGAAAGCCGCTTAACTGTGGGCAATGCTTAAGAGGCTGTGAAAGTATTTCAAATACTCACAAAAAGGTGTTTTTTATTTTCGTAAGCCTTTGTTTTAAGTAGAGACTGGAGTGAAAGCACATGTTTTTTCACGCCGATGAGCAAGCTTACGTTAAGTCTTTCACAGTCTCTTAAGCCCCCCACAGCACAGACCAAACAGGCATCTGCCGTGCAGATCCCGCAGCAAATTCCCTTTACACTTTACGAGCTTATTATGAATGTACAACACAAAGCACACCCTTGGCATGGCATTAAACCCGGCCAGGATGCCCCCGAGATAGTCACCGCGTTTATCGAAATTGTGCCGTCGGACACGGTTAAGTACGAAATCGACAAAGACTCGGGCTATCTTAAGATTGACCGTCCGCAAAAGTTTTCCAATATGATTCCAACGCTGTACGGCTTTATTCCGCAAACCTATTGCGCAGAAAAAGTCGCGGCTTATGCGGCGGCAAAATCAGGCCGCGTGGTGATTAAGGGTGACGGCGATCCATTGGATATTTGTGTACTGAGTGAACGCAGCGTCACGCACGGCGACATTTTGTTGCAGGCCATACCGATAGGCGGCTTTCGTTTGTTGGATGGTGGCGAAGCCGATGACAAAATCATCGCCGTCATGAAAGGCGACGAATTTTATCGGCAATGGCGCGATGTGTCGGATTGCCCAGAGTCTTACATCAACCGCCTGAAACATTATTTTTTAACCTACAAACATTTGCCCAGCGAAAAAAGCATTTGTGAGATTACCAATGTGTATGGGCGCGATGAAGCGCATGAAGTGATACGGCGTTCTATGGAAGACTACCAAAAGCATTTTGGTTGTTAAGAGGGCGTGGGGGGCAAGTGCCAAACGTGCTGCCGTTATAAGTGCTTAAAGAGTCCCAAGCTGTAAACTCGCTTTTCTTTAGGGTATAGGTATCTACACAAGTTTGAGCAAGTTATAAAAGCACCGTCATACTGGCATGGATGCCAGACAAATCCGCCGGGAGCGGATTTGCTTAACCCGTTAGGGTGCAGGGCAGGATAGCCATGCAAGAATCCAGTCACATGGAAGTGAATGTTCAATATCACGGCAATGCTAAATCAAGCACTTACAGCTTACCGAAGCAACCGTCCGTGGCACTGGGTTCCGGCATCCATGCCGGAATGACGGGCTAATGAATTGTGTAGACACTTATGCTCCCACATGGAGAGGGTATTTTACTTCCCGTTCCCTATAAAATAC
>JABFST010000410.1 GCA_013140465.1 Methylococcaceae bacterium | reverse complement strand
CCGCCTTACTGGCAGCCCGTTCTAATAAAGTACAAGTCAGCATGGGTGATTTGGAACGCGCCAAGGACAAAATCCTGATGGGTGCGGAACGCCATACGATGGTGATGACCGAAGACGACAAGCTGTTGACTGCTTACCACGAAGCCGGACACTGTATTGTTGGGCAATGTTCACCTGACCATGACCCCGTCTACAAAGTCAGCATCATGCCACGCGGCAGAGCCTTGGGCATCACCATGTTCTTGCCTGAACGCGACCAATACAGCGCCAGCAAACGCAAACTGGAAAGCCAAATCGCCAGCTTGTTTGGTGGACGTATAGCCGAGCTGATGATTTATGGCGGCGACCGCGTGACCACAGGGGCTTCTAACGACATCGAACGCGCTACCGAATTGGCACGCAACATGGTCACCCGTTGGGGCTTTTCTGACAAACTCGGCCCCTTGGTGTACGGCGAAGAAGGCGGACAACCTTTTATGGGTTATCCCGGTTCACAAGGCAGCAAAGTGTCCAGCAACGTAGCCCACCAAATCGATGAAGAAATCCGTGCCGTCATCGACTGCAACTACAAACGTGCCGAAACCATTTTGCAAGAAAACATCAGCATACTGCACAAAATGGCCGATGCCTTAATGAAATGGGAAACCATCGATAAAGATCAAATAGACGACTTGATGTCGGGCAAAGACCCACGCCCACCCCAAGACGACAACGAAACCAGTAAACCAATTTATGCAAAGCAGGAAAAAGTTGATATTACCAAACCCGTAAAAACCAAAATCAACAAAAATAAACCTGCCGGACAAGTTTGAGGTGCGCTCATTTGTGGGGGCTTTTAGCCCCCTTTTTTTGGCCTTCAAATAAGTGTTAGCACTCTTTCTACAAACCTTTGCGTGCCTGAATGGCGGCGAAGGTTTTGTTGTTTAGGGGGTATTGGTTATCTGATTGACGTTAGTGGCCCGTTATAACCTAGCCAACAATTCAGCTTTTTTCGTGCTGTATTCGTCATCGGTTAATATGCCTTTGTCTTTTAGGCTAGCCAATTTTTCCAACGCCGAAAAAATAGCTTCTGCTTCGCTAGCCGCTGCGGGTGCGTGCTGGTTGGGTGGGGCTAGTGGCGCGGGTGTGGAGGTATTGGCTAACGGGATTTGCGGTAGGGTCTTAAGATCCACCAAACCGTATTGGCTGGTGAAGGTAACTGAGCCGCTGCCGGATTGCTGTTGCGAAAAACCACCGATCTGATGGTCTAGCGTATCGTATAACGAGACGACACCATTGATTTCAACGGCTAGCCGTTTGATGCTGGCAAAATAAGCGTAACGCAGGTTATTTTGGCTGCCTGTGCTGTTAGGGAATTGTAGCCCTTGAGGCCACCAATTGTTGGACGTGGCTGGCACAAACAAGCTGACGGCGGGATTGTTGGCGGGCGTTTGTGGTGGCGTTGCATTGGCATAGTGGCCTTGCTGTTGCGAGCCTTGGTGTTGCGTCTGAAAATTGCCTGTTTGCACTAGGCCCGGCTGGTCGGCAATCAACTGCGACAATTCTTGGCAAAGTCCGCTTACGCTGTTTTTTAAGCCATTATTAAACATGTCCCCGAGCATAATCATGCCGCCCCGCATCCATTGTCCGCTGCCGCCAAATTCAGGATGGTTAAACTGTGCCATAGAGCCGTTGCCGTTAATGACCGACTGCAATAGGCTGGACACCGCATCTGGGCTAAAGTGGTAACGTTGGGCGAGGTTATTGATGAGTTGTTGGCCTTCCGGCGTGAGTTGTGGCATGGGTAGGGTATCCAAGAGGTAAGCTGAGAGGCAACACGCGTTGCCTAGGTGTAGCCAGTGTAAAGGAACGGGCTGATAAAAGCACCGATATTCTTGGCTTGAGGGCTGTGCAGGGAATGCTGTGGGAGGTCGGCAGCGACAGTTTGATGGGTTGTGTCATCTACGCTGAGTTGTATCTTAGCATAAGTGGGGCGATGGCAGTGGTCATCGCCCCTACTAAATGTGGGTATCGCTAATCCGGCGGATGCGTGAGCTTAGCGGCAACTAAGGTTTTGCAGGAGTAACGGGCAGGGCGCGAAAATACTCATACATGGCTTTTAAATCATGGTCAGTCAAGTTTTTGTATATCGGCCAAGGCATGGTTTGTATGGTTTTGCTGGCATCATCGGGATCTTTGCCAGTCCGCATGACGGTAATGAATTGTTTTAAGGTCAGCTTGCCCGGATTGCCGGCGGCATCAGGGGTCAGTTCATTAGCCGTGACTTGCGCCGGAGCTGCGCCGAATTTTCTGCCGCCACCCAAAAACCGCAGGGGATCAATAATTTCTTTGCCGTCTTTAAACGGATCGCCGCCCGCTGCGTAAACACTGTTTGATATAGGCGCAGCGGCTGGGGCTACATGGCAACTATTGCAATTGCCTATGGCGTTGACTAAATAACTGCCCGTTTTGACTAATGACAGGTTTTTTTTCTTCAAATCCAAAATAACACCAGGTGGGTTATAAGGTACGGTGTTTTTTGGGGTGGCGGCTATTGCCGATACGCTACAGCCCAATAGGCCAATAATGGCGAGGCGGACGGTTTTTTTTGCAAATAGGCTAGTCATAAGTTCTCCTAAAATTTAAATGGTTTGTTTATGCCCCCACTAGGCGCAGAAAGCCAAACGTAAGCTGAAATATTTGTTTTTACTAAATTTATTACCTAAACAGCAGACGTTACTATACTGGGAGATGTTGTCGTGTTTTAGTGAATATTACCAATAGGCAAGTAAGATGCTCATGCCTTGGTATTTTTCTTTAGAGAGGTGCTTAAGTTTATGCACAATTTAGATAAAGGCACTTACGCCTATTGCCTGTTTCAGTTTTTGCCTAGACACAACCTAATTTAAATTATAAATTGTTGATTTTTAATAATATTAATTTTGTACAAAAAAACTACAATTTAAGCAAAGTATCTAAAATTCAAGGCATAACCGTGCTTATAACAGCCTTATGCACAAACTTATCCACAGCTTTTGTGGAAAACTGCGTAAGTGCTTGAAAGTGATTTGTGTGTTCTGCTTAGCAGCAAAATCAATAAATGGTAAACTTAGCCGCTGGATTGGCGATAGCCTTAAGGCTTTGCCAACAGCAACACACAACCATTAAGTTAAGCAGCGCAGAAAGCTTAACTTAACGGCAGTGCGGGCAATCAGCGGTTCGCTTCCTTGGAATGCGGGCAACTTATTGGATAGCCAAGGCCATCGGCCTTAGCTACACTGACAGAAGCCCGTTAGATCAGCTGTTTAAACCATTACCCTAACCGACTAAAAACGCCAACAAAAGCAGGAACAAAGCTATCATGAGCAAGCCACAAACCCCTTTCCGTAAGCCGCTATTTATCAGTAGTCTGGTCATGTCTATGGCATTGGCCGCTTGTGCATCCAACCCCAGCACCGACGCGCAGCAGAATGACCCTTGGTCAGGCTGGAACCGGGGTACACAAAGCTTTAACGATGGTCTCGACAAGGTCATCATCAAACCCTTGGCGCAAGGCTACCAATGGATTACGCCCCAATTTGTCGATGATGGCGTGACCAATTTTTTCAGCAATATTAATGATATAGGGGTCACCATCAATGACTTCTTGCAACTTAAGGTAAGCCAAGGCGGGATGGATGCCGGACGCTTTTTGATTAACACCACTGCGGGCGTGGGCGGCTTTATAGATGTCGCTAATATGCTGGATCTGCCTAAGCACAAGGAAGATTTTGGCCAAACACTAGGCTTTTGGGGCGTGCCATCGGGCAATTATTTAGTGTTGCCCATATTTGGCCCCAGTTCACCTAGGGATACCGTGGGCTTGATTGGTGACGCGCTGTTAAACCCGTTGACCTATGTGTCCATTTTTGGCGGTGCTGCGGTCAATGCCGCGACGGCAGGGTCTAGGGTCTTGGATGTCACCGACCAGCGTGCGCATCTGATGAGTACCGAAAAAGTGCTGAATGAAGGCGCAGTAGACCGTTATGACTTTATTAAAAATTCTTACCAACAAAACCGCGATTTCTTGATTCATGATGGCAATCCTAGTGATGATAGCGATCCTGATGTGCCTGATGAAAGTTCTGACAGCAGCCCCAACAATGGCGCAGCGGCGGTAACTGCCCCAGGTGCTGCCAATACCGACAAAAAAGCAGTACACTTTTTAGAATTGACTACCCCCCAATAACACCGCACAACTGTAGCTAATGGGCTTTGCACCGGTTTCTGTGGGACGGGTGCAGGCCCTTAGCTCCCACGCTAAACACCCCTTCATTGTCGCCAAGGTTACTAAAGCCCATTGTTGCACTTCTGGCGATTCGCTGTTTAAGCGGGAACGATAAAATCCATAAGCTGTTGCGCCCTCTTTTCAAATTACAACTATCAACAAAAATTAGAAAAGCAGCTATAGCCATCACTCAAATCACCATTGACATACCCGATACCACTTATCAAGCATTAAAAATCGAAGCACAACATAGACAAGAATCTATTGATAAGCTCATTATCAGATACTTGTCAGCTGTTAATTTAACGCCAATTAACGATGTTGAAGATAATTGGCCAACTGATTTTTTTGCTAAAACTGCGGGTTGTTTTGCTGATGAACCCTTAGAACGCATCGCGCAATGCGACTATGAACAGCGGCTTGAATTACTGTGAAATAGCTACTGGATACCAATGCCTGTATCGTATATTTAAATCGCCCTGATTCCTTAGTGCGGATAAAAATGCAGCAACATAAACCCAGTCCAATTTAATAATGTTCGATTGTTAAAGCTGAACTTTCTTTCGGTACAGTCCTGTTATGCTAAAAATCCTTATTTTTAGGTGATAGCAATAAATATTGTCTGGACATTGGGGGCCACTATACTAGCCTAGGCGCATAAATGCCGATCATTGTCAAACGCCCTCGTGCTAAAGCCGACTTGGCCGAAATATGGGATTACATAGCCGATGACAGCGAAGCACGAGCGGATAGTTTTATTGACCATATTGATTAGAAATTCAATACATTGGCGTAATGCCCAGTATTGGGCGTTTGCGTGATGAATTGGCAGAAAACTTACGGAGTTTTCCGGTGGGTCGGTATGTTATTTTTTACTTGCCCCTGTTGGATGGCATCGAAATTGTCCGTGTTTTGCATAGTGCCCGCGATTTGAACGGAGGCATCTTCACTGATGAGTAAATGTCACCCCACACTATTTAACGATAATCAGGCAATAAACCCAGCAAGTATCCCGTAAATTGGGTAGAGCGTAAGCATGATTAAGGTTAATCGATCTGGCAATTGTACAGCCTGGCACTGCAAGCATTCAGCAACTTGGCAACGGCTAACGGACTCTTGCCTTTGTTAAGCAATTCCCTCGTTCAAAAGCTCTGTTTGGAAATGCCTACCATCAAGCTCTGCTTGATGTATCCACTACGCCAAGCGTAGCTTGGTCATAGGCGTTCCCAAAATGGAGTTGGAGTTTAGGCTAGAGATGAAACAGGCTGAATAGAGGGTGGGAAATGTCAAATGTAAGGCCTGCCCCCCATTTTTTTGCCGCATCTTAGGATAAAACGGCAGTGTTAAAACCACAAAAAAATGCCACAATTGGTATCCGAATAGGCATTGCCATTATAATTATCCGAAGCCATCACCTAATCCGAGCATTGAAAGGTCGGGCACGAAAAGCATGTGCCCGACCCCTGCTGACGACTTAAACTTTTCGTAAGTGTTTATCCCACCTTATGTTGGTAGCCTGAAAATACATGCTACCTTTTTGCAATTCGATCATATTCGGGAAACCTAATGATACCTGAACTAAGACAAGCCATCATCAAAGCAAACTCCGATTATTTTTCATGGGATAAGGCGCGTCAAGAAAGATACGGGCAAGATATTACGGATGCTGAATACAAAATAATTAAAGGTCATCTATACAAAACATTATTCGGTATTACCTTAAATGATGATACTGAAGATCAATGCACGCCAGAACAAACATTTATATTCAATCAAGCCATACTTCCGTTAGCCGGAATAGGTGATAATTGTTTCTTTCTAAATGAAATGGGTAGCAAAGGCGCGTTAGATTTTGATACCTGGTACGATTATGATTTTGATGCTCACGAATTTCAAGAATCAAGTAAGGCAGGTGACCAAGAAGGTTACACCATAAGGCCCTATAAAGGTACGACCTATTCCCGATGGGCGCGTATGTTGATTGATGGCAAATTTTATTACGTCACCTTGCTAACCAAAGCTGGCTTTCTTTTTAATGCCTTGAGCGATGTTGAGTACGATTATATCAATGAGCTGATCCCCTATCGTTTTGTTGAAGGAAAAAATCATGGCAAAAAGGAAAAAGGTGGCAGTTTGTGGGATATGCGGCGGGATGCCTATGGGCTGGAAGCGCAGCTTGATGAACTAGAAACAAGGCTTAGGGATTACCTGAGTTCCAGGCATGATTATCTGGTCGATCAATGCTTTAATGAGCAGCAAAAAGCGGTTTATTTTGTTGAGGTATCGGAAGACGAATTGGATCCGAGTATGACCATCATTGCGTCAGATCCATCGGTAATGAAAGAGATACACTTTAAATCGATAGTTGCTGATTGCCGCCGTTATCAGCAAGAGGCGGCTGCCGTTTTACAGTGTGCCGAGAGTGAAAAAGCCTTGCTTAAATCATTTCTGAAAAATCAATTTGACGATATTATGGCTAATTTTGACCCTAAAATTGTTAAGTTAAAGAAGAAATTGAAGGTCGTTATTGGTGATGGTGTGGTTTTTTAAGGGCTAAACACTTGACGTAGCGCAATGTCGAAGTAATTATGGCGGCCGCAAAGGTAGCTTTTTTGTCCGGGCCACAGGGAAGCGCGCTATAAAAAAGAGTATATTAGGGAACTCAACATAGCCTATGCGATTTTAATCAATAAGCCGCCTGTCACTTGCCTATTAAGCGGGGGGTATCATTTTTCACATAACGGGTGTCATATTAATACGGGTTGTTAAGCAGGGTAGCAAGTGCTATAGCTATATTTTATATAATGCAGGTAAGGTCATGCACACCACAAGTCTTCGTAAAGTTGGCGGTTCAATTATGATGGTAGTTCCACCAGCAATTCTTGATATGTTGCAAATGAAAGCGGGAACCACAGTCCGTGTTGATGTCGATCATGGGCGGCTGGTGGTTGAGCCCCAATTACGTCCCCGCTACACCCTCAACGAGTTGTTGGCGCAATGTGACGCTTCCGCACCGATAAGTGCTGAAGATCAGGCTTGGTTGGATGCTCGCCCGGTCGGTAGCGAGCTGCTGTAAATGGAGCGCGGGGACATTTATCGGGTTGCACTTGATCCAACGGCAGAACCCGAACAGCAAGGAACCCGACCAGTTTTGGTCGTTTCGCCCGCCGCTTTCAACCGCACAACCCATACGCCGATAGTTCTGCCAATTACTGGCGGCGGAAACCATGCCCGTGCCAGCGGCTTTGCGGTAACGTTGATGGGTGCGGGGACAAGCACAACGGGCGTTATCCGCTGTGACCAGCCGCGCGCCATTGACTTGGGCGCCCGTCACGCCAAGAAGCTGGAAAGCGTGCCGGAAGCCATTATGGATGAAGTGATGGCGCGGCTGGCTGTGATCTTCGAGTAAAAAGTGCGCGGAAGTGGGGGTTTTGTTAAATTGTAGGTAAAAAACAAAAAGTAAATGGTGAATTAAAAACAGTGTTATCACACAATTGTGTGAATAACACGCGGGCTATTATCGCTTTTTTCAAAAAAATAAATTGTCATGTCTGAAGAAAAAACAACAACAAATACAACAAAGCTCAACTACATCAAAACTCGTGATGATTCAGATATTGTGATTTTTGAAAAAAGTGATGACCATAAATTTAAGTTATCTGATGATAAAACTTGCTCATGGCTGAATGGAAAAGATTTTACAGAAAAAGAACTACGTCCCCGTATCGAACCTTGGCTCACTTCGCTTTTTCAGTCGGAACATCTCGCTCTTTTAGTTGCTTCTGGATTGACCCATGCTGTTCACCGTTTGGCAACGGGTAAGAGCGCCGCAGGAATGGAAGAGGTTAAATTCAAGAACCACGATGATAAAATCAATGCTTCTTCCAAAAAATCAGCTAAGCGTTCTGGTCGTGAAGAAGGGAATTTTGAAGATCAAATCAGGGTTGCCAACGAATTATTGTGTGGTTTAGAAATTTTAGAAGATACGCAAGCAGATCAACTTCGTGATGATATAACCAGTATTCTTACGAATTTTTCACAATCCATACTGACAAGTGAAAAAGGGATAGCCGAAGCACAAGAAGAAGCGAGAGAAAAAGCCTTTAACATACTTATCAATTTTTTGATGAGTTTTGCCAGTCGCACAGGAACACGAGATCGGCTTAATATCTTTACCACAAACTATGATCGTTTGATTGAAGCAGGGGCAGAACTGGCAGGGTTGCATCTACTTGATCGTTTTTTAGGTAATCTGATGCCAGTATTTCGTTCATCACGGCTAGATTTGGACATGCACTATAATCCGCCAGGTATTCGTGGCGAGCCGCGCTACCTTGAAGGAGTGGCACGTTTTACCAAGCTACATGGCTCAATAGATTGGGTGCAGGCGGATAAAGACATTCGCCGTATAGGTTTGCCTTTTGGTGCGGAAAGTGTTGACCCTTACTTGAACTCACCTGCATTGAAGAACGCAACAGCACACCAACTAATGATTTATCCAAATTCCGCAAAGGATAGAGAAACCGCCGCCTATCCTTATGTTGAATTATTCAGGGATTTTGCAGCCGCTACTTGCCGACCCAATAGCACTTTGGTGTGTTACGGTTACAGTTTCGGGGACGAGCATATCAACCGCATCATTGAAGATATGCTAACCATTCCCTCTACCCACTTGGTAATTATTTCTTACGATGATCCTTTGAAGCGTATTCTTAAAACCTATGAAAAGATTGGTCGCCCCTCACAAATAAGTCTTTTGATTGGCAACCATTTGGGTGATCTGAAAACATTGACTGATCACTACCTTCCAAAATCTGCGATTGATAAGGCGACTTTCCGCATGAGTGAGTTACTTAAACAACGTTTCGGTACTCAAGAGCCTGACACAACAAGCCCTACAATTGCATTGCCCCAAGCAGACCCTAATAATTCTGTAGAGGAATTATAATGAGTCTTTCACCGCTAGCCTATATAGATTCTTTGCGAATCGGCAGTATCGACTTTGTATCACCCGATGAAATCAAAGTATTGCTGGATATTGAAGCTCCAGATTCTGTAGCATTAAATACAGGTACTCCGCGCCCATTTCCGCGCATTAACGGTTATGTCCTTATATCCAGCGATGACGGCTATTTGGTTGCTCAAGTGGAGTGGATTACGGTAGAACGTTCACAGTATCCTAAACGTAAAGGGATGCAAGACTTTGGGTTGATAGACTTGCCCTATCCATTGCGAAAAATGAGCTTAAATCCATTAGGAAGTTTGCAATATGATGGTAGCAAAGATGAGGATGGTGATGATCGCTATATTTTTAAACGAGGCGTTGAGACTTTCCCGTCAGTGGGTGATGCCGTACTACTACCCACACAAAAACAACTGCGTTCTATTGTCGAATCTGGCGACAATCGCCATGTAAAAATAGGAATTAGTCCATTAGCGGCTAATGCCGAGGTTCGCATCGATCCTGACCGATTATTTGGTCGTCATCTTGCCGTATTGGGTAATACAGGCAGTGGTAAATCATGCACAGTAGCAGGTTTGATTCGCTGGTCACTGGATGCAGCAAAAAAAGAATGTAATAAAGAAGAAAAATCACTGGATACAACAGAAGAAGAATGTAACGAAAAAAATAAACCTAAAGAACCCAACGCTCGTTTTATTGTACTTGACCCCAATGGTGAGTATGCCCATGCGTTCAAGGATGATGAGAAAGTCAGGGTTTATGCAGTTGAAGCTACAGACGGTATAAAGCAATTGCAAGTGCCGTTGTGGTTTTGGAATAGCGCAGAGTGGAGTGCTTTTACACAGGCAAGCAGCAAGACACAAAGACCAACTATGATTCAATCACTTAGAACAGTACGAGATGGACAGATTGAAACCCCCCCTATGTCAGAATAGTTGTCGTATTTATTAACCCAGAAAAGTGGGGGCGAAATGGACAACACACATGGCACACATATCCGAAGAACGAAAACTATCAATCCTAAAAAAATTACTCCCGCCCCA
>JABFST010000456.1 GCA_013140465.1 Methylococcaceae bacterium | reverse complement strand
TTTATTTCAAAGCATCAGTTAGCTGATTTTTTACTGTGGTGTCACCAGCCTATTGTTGATATTTTTGGTGATGTCAAAAAAGCACTGCATCTTTATAAATGCTGGGATGAGGAAAGCTATAATTTAGTATTAAGTATATTTTCTGAATTAGAAGACATGGATGATATTTCAGACAGAGAAGACCGATTATTTAACTCTATTTCTGAAAATAAAAAAAATAGCTTTCTTCATTATGTCGTTATCGCCCAACGCTAATTTTAATCCTGTTAAATTTTATCAATTTGCAGGAAAACTTTATCAGAGCTCCCTAAGTACGCATAATAATGAAGAAGAAGCCTGTCGCACTATTGTTGGCAGGTCGTATTACTCCGCTTTTTTATGTGCTAGAGAGTTTTCTGGTATAAATAATTCAAGCGGAAGTGTACATAATGATGTTATCGCTTATTTTAAAAGTAGAAATACAGCTATTTCTAATAATTTAATTCAGTTGAAAGACTTACGCCATAAAGCCGATTACGATCTTAATGAAACTACACAAAAGCGCGATGCTGGTGAGTCTTTGCGCTTAGCAAAAAAAATATTAACAAACCTTAACTATTTACCTTAACATTCAAAAAAAAGCACAGGAATCACACAATGCAAGTTTATTACGACAAAGACGCCGACTTAGCCATCATCAAAGCCAAAAAAGTAGCGATTATCGGTTACGGCTCACAAGGCCACGCCCATGCCCTTAACTTAAAAGATTCTGGCGTACAAGTTGTGGTTGGCTTACGCGCAGGTTCGCCTTCGGTTGCCAAAGCCGAAGCCCACGGCCTGACCGTACAAGATGTTGCGGTTGCGGTTGCTGGTGCTGACGTGGTCATGATTTTGACCCCGGACGAATTCCAAAAAACCTTATACAACGACGAAATCTTGCCTAACATCAAACAAGGTGCGGCATTGGCGTTCGCCCACGGCTTTTCTATCCTGTACAACCAAATTGTACCCCGCGCCGATTTGGACGTCATCATGATTGCCCCTAAAGCCCCAGGCCACACTGTGCGTTCTGAATTTGTCCGTGGCGGCGGTATCCCCGACTTAATCGCGATCCATCAAGATGCTTCAGGCACCGCTAAAGCCATAAGTTTGTCTTACGCGTCTGCGATAGGCGGCGGTCGTTCAGGCATCATCGAAACTACTTTCCGTGACGAAGCCGAAACCGATTTGTTCGGCGAACAAGCGGTTTTATGCGGCGGTGCAGTCGAATTGGTCAAAGCAGGTTTTGAAACTTTGGTTGAAGCGGGTTATGAACCTGAAATGGCGTATTTTGAATGCTTGCACGAGTTAAAGCTGATTGTTGACTTGATGTACGAAGGCGGCATTGCCAACATGAACTACTCCATTTCCAACAACGCAGAATACGGCGAATACGTTACTGGCCCTAAAGTCATCAACGAAGAAAGCCGCTGGGCGATGCGCGAAGCCTTAAAGAATATCCAAAACGGCGAATACGCGAAAAAATTCATCATGGAAGGCTTAACCAACTACCCAGAAATGACAGCCAGAAGACGTTTGAACGCCGAACACCCGATTGAAGTGGTTGGTGCCAAACTGCGCAGCATGATGCCTTGGATTAAAGCCAACCAAATCGTTGATAAATCTAAAAACTAAGGTAACTACCCATTAGTGGCAGGATAAAGACCTGCGAGGTTTATAAAACCTCGCAGGTCTGCGCTCTGCCGCTATTGCCTACAACTAACGGGAAGTTACAAACTAAGCTTTTACCGTTTAGTGCCCCCACAAAAAAGCCCGTGAGAACGGGCTTTTTTGTGGGATTGTGGTTTTTCAACTGGCAGGGCGAATAGGTTACAATTGCCACCTTATTTTGAAGTTTGTTATGGCTATGTGCCATAAGAGGGTGCGGTAAGCTGATGGTCTTGCCATAACAAACTTCCTCTTCCAGCTACCCGCCCTAATTAACCCAGATACTTTAAATGAGCGAAATTAAAGATAATTCAATCCAACTATTTCTTGATGAATTGGCCAGCAAGTCGGCTACGCCGGGTGGTGGCAGTGTGTCGGCATTATTGGGCGCACAGGCGGCGGCTTTAGTCGGCATGGTCTGTAATTTGACCATAGGCAAGCCCAAATATGTAGAAGTTGAGGCACAAATGCAGGCTTTGTTGCTGGAATCCGAGGTTTTGCGTGAACAGCTGACGGGCCTGATTAAGGCCGATGTGGATGTGTTTGACCGTCTTATGGCGGCTTATGGCTTGCCTAAAGTGACCGAGGGTGAACAATACCTACGTTCTGAGGCGATACAAGCCGTGTTGAAAGCCGCAACAGAAGTGCCTTTGGCGTGCGCACGCGCGTGCCGTGCCGTAATAGCCCTAAGCCAAACTGCTGCCAATCAGGGCTATGTGGGTGTGGTCAGTGATGCGGGTGCGGCGGTCATGGCGGCTTATGCCGGATTAAAAAGTGCCGCGCTGAATGTGTATATCAACACCAGCAGCCTAAAAGACCGACCTTTTGCCGAAGCCAAATTGGCGGAGTTGGCTGAAGTGATGGACGGCGTTGAAGACTTAGTGGCGGAAATTTACACAGTCGTTAAAGATAAACTTTAAAAAAAACTAAAATCAGCAAAAAAATGATTGACGGTAGGTTAATTAGCCTTCATAATAGTCAGCTCTTCAAGAGTGGTTTTAAATTAACCTATCATCAATCAAAGAAGACATTCGGGGTGTAGCGCAGTTTGGTAGCGCGCCTGCTTTGGGAGCAGGATGTCGGGGGTTCGAATCCCTCCACCCCGACCAGTTTTGCGCTTGTAGCTCAACCGGATAGAGCACCGGCCTTCTAAGCCGGGGGTCGCAGGTTCGAGTCCTGCCAAGCGCGCCATTCAAAGTTATCCCATTTTATGGTGAGCGTAGCTCAGTTGGTAGAGTCCCGGATTGTGATTCCGGTTGTCGCGGGTTCGAGCCCCGTCGTTCACCCCAAAAATACCAATAAGTTAGTTGATTTTCCTTTCGTTCTTCCCTCAAAAACGTGCTGGTTTTGGTCGCGTGACTTAAGTGTCAAGTGAGCATTGCCAAGACTTTTTTGTGTGCGGATAAACTGCCTAGCGTTCTGCCAAGCTATTCCTAAAATCTCCAGTAAATCCTTTATCCCAGCGCATACCATTTATCTGCGCTATTTGCTTTTGCAGATCGGTTTGCCTACACGGCAAATTGCTACATTTCGCCCGCTCCGTAACGAGACCCCAAATACAGCTAAAGCCGTTTTACGCCAAACTAGCGTGCAAGCGTTCAAGCCATCCCTATTAGCAACACGCATTTAGCTACAGACTCCCACGCCAAAACAGTTAGAATAGCTGTAACCTGATTTTAACCTGTTGGAGCTATAGCCATGATTTCATCTGCCCCCCTAAACGAGGCGACTGCTGCCGCCCCGCAAACGCAAGAAGAACTGCAACACATCAACCT
This sequence comes from Methylococcaceae bacterium, assembly GCA_013140465.1. Classification (GTDB taxonomy): domain Bacteria; phylum Pseudomonadota; class Gammaproteobacteria; order Methylococcales; family Methylomonadaceae; genus Methylobacter_C. The sequence continues at coordinate 6,826 of JABFST010000456.1, read as the reverse complement.
ACAATTGGCGGCTTTGGGACAACCTGTCTGTGCTGTTGATGGCGAGCAGCCGTATCTTAAAATTGCCGACAGCTTGCTAAAAAACTACAGCCAACAACGGCGCTTGTTAGCCAAATACCGCTGTCCGGCTGACCAACGCATCCAAGATTTCCTCAATGCGTATTTGCGTGACAACGGCATCGACACGGACATTAAGCTGCCGGGTGAAACCTTTGTTTTAGACCGGGCGGGCATGGCGCGGGAATTGTCGTTACCGTTCGGCAAAAATGATTTCCATTCCGCCTATGTGGCCTCTTACCGTATGCACCAAGGCGTGCTGCACAATCCCCAAAACGACCGCCGCACCACCAAAGGCGTGTTCCACATCGCGGCGGGCGGTTTGCCCGTACCCGCCGACAAAAACGAAGTGCCTGTTATAGCCTACGCCCAGTTGTTGCAACTGGCCTTGTCGCCGCCGGATGAACTGTTGTGCTTGCCGTTTACCAGCCAACAAACCCATGCTGCCAAGTTATGGCTATCGTTACTGTTAAGGCCGATAGTTGTCCCAGAAGTGCCGGGAATAGCACCCGAAAAAACCTTAGAAACCCGGTTTTTTGCCCCGGGTGGCTTGGTGGCCAATTTGGATTTTGTCGAGTCCATTTTTGGCAATGCGGGTGATCCGTTCTTGCCCGAAAACGATGCCGCACTGGACATCGAGCATTGGACCGGCCACACCAGCTGCATTATTCTGGCCCCGCATTTGGTGGGTTACCGCAAACAAGCCCTAGGCTTGCCGCATTATGACCAAGCCAGCGAGCGCGAACGCCACGACGGCATGTGCTGGCAACACGAAGATGAGCTATACAACGACGGCAAACCGTTTAAGCTGGTGTGCCGCACGCTACATGGCGTGATTGTCACCCTGATTGCCGACAATTATTTTGGTTACAGCAAAAAAGAAATCAAATCCCATATCAGCTATGCCGCCAATTTGTTCGGCGGTTGCGAAGAAGAACATTCCGGCGGGGCATTGGCGTTCCCTAGGGCGATATTAGGAGAAATCTATGTCCCTAATGACAACACCAGCGAAGCGCACTACCCGTTTGCCCGTTTGATGCAATTGTTTGGCGGGCGGGTCAGCTTGCAGCCACAAGGCCATGCCATCGATACCCGCTACCCGAACGTGGTGTTCATCCCCAACACCGCTGAAATCAATATCCAACTCCAGCGCATCAGTTGGCAGCAAGACGGTGAGTTGCAACAGATTAAACTGCTGATTAACCACTGCTATATCTATCCAAACGGCTTTAGCGTACAAATGGAACGCCACCCCAATGCCCCCAGTTGGCGTTTGGTCGGCACTCACCCCGAAGGTACGTTTTGCCACAAACCCAGCACCGTATCGGGTGGCGGCAAATCGGAAATCTCCAAATCCATCGCCGGGGCGATCATTTCCGGTGCGGTGTTTGTCGATGACTTTGACAAAGACATGGACACCGTGGCAAAAATTTTTGACTACGACTATTCCAACCGTTTCCGCGATCCTGCCCGCAATGGCACGGACATGCGCAGCTTGCTGAGCAACCAGCGCACCCTAGGTTCGGTGATTAAATTGCTCACCCCATCAGTCACCGAATATAACGACGACTACAACCACTGGCTGACCCAAATCCCGCAGCATATCTGGGCCTTGGTGCTGATGATAAAACGCTTTTACAAAGCCGAATGGAAAGCCGATTGGCGCGCGCATTTTTCGGTCGATAGAGTGAATGGCTATCCCGGCAACGAACTAAAATATGCCGGGCGCAAACTGATTGCCAGTTATTTGCGCGTGGGTTTTGACAGCAACGGCGCGTGGCGGGTGTTTAAATTGCGCCAAGATTTTATCGCCGCCGCCAAAGTACAGCTAGAAGATGATATTACCGCCTCTACCGTCGTACCCGCCCAACAACTGACCGGACTCAACCCCGATTACCACAACCCCAGCGTCAAACTGGTCGAAAACTGCGAACAACGGTTTTTCCAACGCCCGGATGATGCAATCAACCGGGGTACCGATTTACAAACCGAATTGGATTTGTCGGGTACGGATAACTTTATCTCCAACTTCGAGCCGCTCACCCCTAAAGACGCGCGGGAATTGGTGGAAGATGTGATCCACTTTGACCAATTCAGCAAACCCATGCAAACGCTGATCCGCCAAGCTGCGCTAGGCCAAGACGGCGAGTATTTCGTGTCGTCGGCGCATCCGCGCCTAGTCGATGGCAAACCTAGCCAAAACGTGCGCTATTTGCAATTGCGCCCCGATTTGGTCAACCCCTTGCCGCGCTATCTGACCGAAGTCTGCACGCGTTTGGCACGCGGCATCAGCGCCGAACTCAGCGTCCATAACCCCGTCAACGCGGTATTGCCCGGACGGCGCAACAACCCCATCGACAGCGCGGCGGGCATACGCCCGTTGGCAGTCTACAACCCTATCCATTATCAAGAATTGCCGGAATTGTTTATGGATTTCATCTGTAGCTTAACCGGCAAATCACCGTCCACCACAGGCGCAGGATCGGAAGGTGCGCTGACCAAAGGCCCGTTTAACGCCTTAAGCACCACCGCCGACCTCAACACCGCCTTGGTGTCGTATATCTTGTGCGGCTATGACGGCTATTCGACAGCGGCTGGTTATATCGGCTCGCAACGCCGTTGCGACCATGACATCAGCTTGCTGATCCCCGAACTGTGGTCGCGCTTGCCCGTAGACCAACGCGACCCGCAGTATTTGCTCGCGCACGGGCAATTGGAAAAGCTTGAAGATTTCCCCTACCAAGGCCGCACCGTCTACGCCAGCCGCTTGGGCTACCGCATTACCGAACGGTTTGTGCACACCAACTTTGGTAAAGTGTTCGATTACCCCACCGCCGTGTTTGACGAGGCCATGCTCAAACCCGAAACCCAAGACCTCGCCAGTTATGTGGAAGGCATAGACAACATCTATGAAGCCCAACAACGCGTGGCCTTGCTGTATTTCCAAGACGGCACGATAGACGACGCTTGCCCGCCGCTGCAAGCCTTGCTGCACATCATGGCTTATGGCCATTACCATGGCGCCGATGCCAGCGACCCAACACTGCGGGCCTTATTTACCCGCGACTATTTGCTCAGCAGCGATTGGTATCAAGAGCGTTTGCGCATCAAACAACAACGCGATTGCGCACTCTGGCAACGCCACCACGCCTACATCAGCCAACAATTGGCAGAAACCGAAACCACCGATGCCCTACACGGCATCTTAGCGGCAAAACTGCAAAGCACCGTGGATATGCTGGCGACCTTGTCGCAGCCCGCGTATTTGGAGCAGCTACAAGGTACGTTAGGGGCGGATTGGGTGCATCGTTAGGGTGGCGGTGTAGCGGGAAGCTTGGGATTCATCAGGTGGTTGCTGTCGTACTAATGTTATCGCTAATCCTACGCACCCGCACGGGCTTGGTCAGTCAGGTTTAATACCCACAGCCAAGCTTGCTCACGGCTAAAAAAGAGCTAATATTTACACTTAAATTATAGTGCGTAGATATTTTTAACCTGTCCTAAAATAATCTTTCAACTTGGTAATAATGATGAACACAACTCTATTAGAGCAAGCAAGTCAGCTAGACATTGATGAACAAATAGAATTAGTTGAAGCCATCTGGAACGGTATCGTGAATCGCGGCGTTGCCCCATCAATAACAGATGTACAAAAAAGAGAACTGGACGGTCGCCTTGCTGATTATTTAGCCTATCCTAATGATGTGCTTTCTTGGGACGAAGTAAAAGCTGCCGCTTTAGCCAAAATTAGCGAATGAAACTCCCAATTACTTTTCATCGTGCTGCTAGCGCAGAGTTTATCGAAGCAAGCGTATGGTATGAAAATAAGAAAGCAGGACTTGCGCTTGAGTTTATTAGTGAAATCGACCGTTGTGTTGTACTTGCATCTGAGTATCCCTATCAGTTTTCCCCCGTTCATAAGGATATTCGACGCATAGTAGCCAATCGTTTTCCTTATGGTGTTTACTTTCGCGGTAAACATTCAGTCCCCGGGCTGGAGTAAAATGGCTTTAGACATTTTACGAATAACACGGCAATGTCTAAAGCCATTGCACTCCAAGCTGGCATAAAACGTCCTTACTTCCTTTTTTCCAATGGTTGCAAGCCATGACCAAAAAGACCTACGAACACAATCCGCCACACATCTTTATGGATGATGCCGCCTATTTCATCACCGCAGCTATTTACCAAAAACGCCCTTTACTCAATAACCCCGAACTCAAAACCAATTTATTGCAGTGCATCCAACACTATTTTGACCAACATCAATGGCTATTACAGCACTGGGTCATTTTGGATAACCATTACCATTTGTTAGGGCATAGCCACAAAGGCAACGAATTACCCAAACTAATCAACGAAATCCATAGCGTTAGCGGCTTCCATATCAAACACGCAACAAAAACACACGGTCAAGTTTGGTGGAATTATTGGGATTATTGCCCGCGTGATGAAAATGACTACCTGTTGCGACTGAACTACTTGCTGATGAATCCAGTAAAGCATGGTTATACCACCCGGTTAAGCGAATACCCATTTTCCAGCTTTCACCAAACCATTGCCGACTGTGGCAGGGAGCATTTGCTGCAACAATTTAAAAGCCACCCAGGATATAAAGACTTAAAATTGCCGGAAGATGATTTTTGACGGAGTGGTGTAAAACGGCCTTAACCACTGGAGTAAAATGGCTTTAGACATTTTACGGGTGGCAAGGCAATGTCTAAAGCCCTTTTACTCCGGGTTGGAGTAAAACGGCTTTAGACGTTTTACGGGCGGCAAGGCAATGTCTAAAGCCATTGCACTCCGGGCTGGAGTAAAACGGCTTTAGACATTTTACGAATGGCAAGGCAATGTCTAAAGCCATTGCACTCCGGGCTGGGGTAAAACGGCTTTAGACATTTTACGCGTGGCAAGGCAATGTCTAAAGCCATTGCACTCCGGGCTGGAGTAAAATGGCTTTAGACATTTTACGGGTGGCACGGCAATGTCTAAAGCCATTGCACTCCGGGTTGGAGTAAAACGGCTTTAGACGTTTTACGGATAACCGTGCAATGTGTAAAACCCTTTTACTCCGAGCTGGAGTAAAACGGCTTTAGACGTTTTACGGATGGTAAGGCAATGTCTAAAGCCATTGCACTCCGGGCTGGAGTAAAACGGCTTTAGACGTTTTACGCATGGCAAGGCAATGTCTAAAGCCATTGCACTCCGGGTTGGAGTAAAACGGCTTTAGACGTTTTACGGATGGCAAGGCAATGTCTAAAGCCATTGCACTCCGGGCTGGAGTAAAATGGCTTTAGACGTTTTACGCATGGCAAGGCAATGTCTAAAGCCATTGCACTCCGGGCTGGGGTAAAACGGCTTTAGACGTTTTGCGGGTGGCTTAGTCTTGCGGGGGTAGCCAGCGGTTGATGCCGGGGATTTGGTAGAACTGGATATAGCGGTTGGGTTTGCGGATAAACCAAACACGGCCAGGGTCGAAGCATTTTAGGCAAGGGATGAACAGCGACACAAAGACTAAGGCTAGCCAGATATATAAAATATCAATAGTCCAAGTATCCTCATTCCAAAAAGGCTTAGATGTTGCCCATCGCAATTGGCCTGTTTGGCTATCCCATAAGCGTAATATGCCATCGTCTGAACCCGTGTATATGCCAGAGCCATCGGGGGTATAGGCTACGGCATTGACATCTGTATCAAGCGTTATCCGCCGTAGCTCTGCACCAGTTTGGCTGTCCCATAAACGTGCGGTGTTATCCCAAGAACCTGTCAATACGCTCAAACCATCAGGGGCAAAGGCAACCGCAGTAACATAGCTATCATTCTGAAACCGCCGTAACTCAAGGCCTGTTTGGCTGTCCCATAAACGTGCAGTTCTGTCCCAAGAACCTGTCAATACCAGTAAGCCATCAGGGGATATGGCAACTGAGCTAACAGAGCTATCATGCTGAAATCGCTGTAACTCACGCCCAGTTTGGCTGTCCAATAACCGCGCGGTGTTATCATCAGAACCTGTCAATACCCGCAGCAAGCCATCAGCGGATAAGGCGACTGCCCAAACATCGTCATCATTCTTAAATTGCCGTAACTCACGCCCTGTTTGGCTGTCCCATAACCGTGCGGTGTTATCATCAGAACCTGTCAATACCCGTAAGCCATCAGGGGCAAAGGCAACTGCATTAACATCACCATCATGCTGAAACCGCCGTAACTCACGCCCTGTTTTGCTGTCCCATAGCCGCGCGGTGTTGTCACGAGAACCTGTCAATACCCTCAAGCCATCAGGAGATAAGGCGACTGCCCTAACACTGCTATCATGCTTAAAACGCCGTAACTCACGCCCTGTTTGGCTGTCCCATAGACGCGCGGTGTTATCATCAGAACCTGTAACTACCAACGAAATGGCGGATGCACTGGCTAAACGATTTATTGGTCTTTCATGTCCATAAAGCGCAGGTTGGTGCAAAAAACCTGCAAAGACAACTAAGCAAATTCCAAACCCAGTAAACAATAATGTCCGTTTAAAATTCCGCCCCACAAAATTAGCCATTTTTTTGAACTTGCCCATTCCAACTGGAACAACAGCCGATAGACAATAGGGTCTTACTAACGCAGGGAAAGCATCTAACTCCCCTAACCATCCCCATCGTTTCAAGGCAAAACGCCATAAGACAAAAACTAGCATCACCAAAAGCCCAGCAAAACTTAAAAACAGAGGAAGAAAGTAAATAATCACCAACCTTTGCCTACTAGACACCTCGCCCGTTTTAAG
>JABFST010000133.1 GCA_013140465.1 Methylococcaceae bacterium | reverse complement strand
CTCGATGAGTGAAGAAATATTAAACCGCCCATCACCATAACAAGTGGCATTTTTTTGCGGTCCGCAATCGGTGTGCAAAATTAGCTCCGGCTTGGTTTTGTCGTTAAAGCCGCCGTCATAAGCTATCTCAGGCGCAACCAAACGGGCAGGGTTTAAATCCTGATTTTCAATGCCATTGTTACGGTTGCCGTTCAGCAACGAAACTGACGCATTGGCGCCCGCATTTATGTGGCAACCTCGGCATTTGCCCGTGCCTTCGTCCAAATCGCTATTGAACAAAGCCTTGCCTTTTTCGACCACTGCCGAATTAAAGTGCATTTTTGCCAAATTAATGTCCGCGCTACGTCCCAAAGACAGTTGGTACGCTTCCAGCGCATCTAGCTCCTCGGTGGTGGGCAAACGAAAATCCACGCCAGGCACACGGTTAAGGGTTTTGGTGGCGTGTTGGGTAATCGCCCCGATGGCAAACGAATGTAAGGTGCCGTCGCCGGGTGCGCCATCACCCGACCAACCGACCATGTGGTTAGAATTGGGCAAATCATAAGGGGTGTCATCATCATGGGTGTGTTCGCCTGTGCTTTCATCATGCGCCAAGCCTAAGAAATCAATGAATTCGGGTGCGATTGCCTTGCCTAGCCCCAAAGTGTGCGGAACGCTACGGAACACGGGTGGCTTGTCAAAACCATCGACATTGGCGAGGATCAGGCCGAACTGGCGCAGTAACTTAGGGTTTTCCAATTGCGCCAATGCGGGGTTGTTTTCCGCGACAAATAAAGGGTCGTTCTTAGGTAGGCTGGCAATATAAATAGGGTCTATCGTGTGGTTGTTGTCTGGGCGGTGGCAAGTGGCGCAAGTGCGTCCGTTGCCGTTAAATTTTTCGTCTACAAACAGCTTGCGGCCTTTGGCGATTTGTTCGGCGAGTGTCAAGGGTGCGCTACCATGTGCCAATGCGGCGGTGGGCAATAAAAACGCAAACGCGGGCGATGGCTCGGCAATGCCGCTATCTTTATTGAGTTTGGCGACTGCCCATAGCTTGTCGCTGTAATAAAGCCGTTGCAAAAACGATGGCGTAGCTGCCAGTATGGGCTGCTGCTGTGGTGTTTGCCCGCTGGCGGTAATAATAATATTGCTGAGGGTAAAGCCTTCTAATGTCGTGCGCTCTAAGGTTAGTGTGCTGTCAATCGTGCCATTGGCATCAGCATGCACCTTGCCTAGCGGCAAATAAGCGGGCGTAGTGCTGGCATTTTTGGTGCCGCCTAGCCATAGCTCATAATCTTGCTGTGCCGACAATTGCCGCGCCTTGGTTTTCAGTTCGCCTGTCAGCAAATTTAACTGGATGTTGCCGTGGCTATTCTGACGGCTATGCGCGACGTTTTGGGCATTCACCAAGGCAAACCGTACATTTTGTGCGCCGCCTTGCGCCTCGTGCAGACGGTTCCATTGGGCCGCAACCGTTGCGAGTGTCTGCACATCACCTTGCCCCAGTTCAAGGCTATCAGATTGTTGCAAATAGGGCCATGAAAGCACGCCCGCCAACAATAGCAAGGCGGTGCGCAATGCAAATTTTTTGTACATGGTGAATTTCCTAAACAGTGTTAAAACAAGATGGCATAACGCAAAACGGCTATAGGGTTGTGCACCCTATAGCCGTTAGCTTACCTAGAACCCTTACCTTTTACAAGGTAGTGAGGGTTTTACATGCCGGGTTTATGGACTTCAACAGTCAGTTTATAGTTGGCACTGTGTTTTTTGCTGGCAACATCATGACGCGCGTCGCCGCCGATGACAACAGTCAAGAAGTTTTGGCTAGGATCTTTTTTGTTCAACGCAAATTCGCCTTCAACCATTGCTGTTTTGCCATCACCATAAAATGCAGAGTCCCAGCCTACTGCTTTGCTGGACATGCCTGTTAGGGCGTAAGATTTTTTGCCGACAGTGCTAGTTGGGATAGACAGTTTGCGAGCCCAAAATGTGCTGCCTGGAGAGCCGTCAAATTTTTTGGTGGCTTGGTTTCTGCTAGGGAACCAATGTGTGTGCGTAGCATCGTTTTGGTTGCCGCGCCATACAGTCACGCCTGGGACAAAATCGTCATCGCTAGGCAAAGTGGTCACGACACCCGTCGCGCTGGTTGAGGTTTCGGTAGCTACGCCGTCGTTGTAACGTTCAACAGTGACATGTACGCTTACTACGCTGGCAACAGTTGTCAAATCGTTTAAGTCAACCAACCACCAGTTTGCGGTGTGTCCCCAACCAAAGCCGCTTTTTTCAAGATCGGCCAATGTCAAGCTTACGCAACCTGTAGTAACAGTTGCGCTACAAGATGGGATGTCTGGGTTAGTGGCACTGTCATTCCAGCCCATAGAACCTGTTGCAGGTACTTTGATGGTTTCGCTGCTAGCCCAGCTAGAAGGGCTAATCACGTCATCAGTTTTGATGACAATTTTGTTTGCGTATTTGTAAGCGTTTTTGTCAATTTTTAGGCGTGCTTTGTAGCTAACGCCATAGCCGCCGCCGACGAGTTCGTTTAAACGTGCTGCATTGTCAATTGTGGCATCAGCAGTTGGTGCTGCTTTAGTTGCGGCGGTTGCCATTAAAGGCATAGACAGTAAAGCAACTGCGCCAGCAAGTTGTAATTTTTTTAGAGTAGACATTTTTATTTTTCCTATCGTAGTTGATGAGAGCGTTCAAACGGAAACAGAACGTCTAATTATATAAGCAACATAAATGCCAACTTTAGGAGTATATCTTATTTTTAAATAAGCCCAGTTTTCAGCATCTTATCAGTATGAAAAACTATGCCGAAATTGGTGGGTGCGGCTAAAAACTGGGAAATAATCACTTTAAGCCTTCATTAGTGGCTGCTAATGTCAGTGTTTGCGGCAAATCCCCTAGTTATTTCAATAAGCAGAAAAATTAAACCACTGTTTTTTGGTGGGTTATTTTTGTGGTTTTTGCAAAAGTGTGGCATATCAC
>JABFST010000226.1 GCA_013140465.1 Methylococcaceae bacterium | reverse complement strand
GCTTCCAGCGATTGCCAAAGCGGCGCGTCAGGTGCGGTTAAGGTTTCTACCGAACCTAAGGTGTGCTTGGATTCTTGCAATACACCCGTTGCGGTTTCTAGGGCTGTAGTGGCTTGGGTTAGGGCTTTTTCGGTGGAAGCCAATACGGGGCGTATATCGTGGCCAAAATCTTTTATCAAGCCTTTGGTTTCTATGGTGGTTTCATTCATGTTCGCCAACAACGGCACTAAATCACGGTTGAGGTTGGCGATGAGTTTTTCGGTCTCGCCCAAGCTTTGTGCCAAGGCGGTGCGGCTTTTTTTAATGTCTTCTGAAGTCATTAAGTCGCGCACTTCTTTCATTGTGACTGCCAAATCTTTGATGATTTCTTCCAGCGGCAATTGCCGTAGCCGGGTCAGGATTTCGTCGGCGGTGTTTTTAATTTGGTCTACCGTGGTGGGTACGGAGGGCAGCTCCGCCAAGCCTTTGTAGTTGAGTCCGGTTAAGATGATGGGTTCGTCGCGGAAAAAATTGAATTCCACATACAACAGACCTGTTAATAAGCTTTGCGTTTGCAATTGCGCCTTCAGCCCTGCTTCTATCAGGGGTTTGGCACTCTGCAAGCCTTGTTCGGGGGTGTTGCTGTTGAGGGTTTTTCCGCTGGAATGAAGCAACACAGCGGGATCGATTTCGATGACGACGGGTTTGGAAATGCGCGATGCTTGTGGGTCTAGCTCTAGGGAAATTTCTTTGACCGTACCGATTTGCACGCCTTGCAGTTTGACGGGTGCGCCAACATTCAGGCCGTTTAAAGCACCGTCAAAATAGATGACAAATTCGGATTTTTTTTTCAGTAACTGTCCGCCGCCAAAGAGCAGGACAGCCACAACCAGCAGCGTTAAGGCACCGACTAAAAATGCGCCGATCGTATAGGGGTTAGCGGGTTTGCTCATAGTGTTGCTGTCCGGGTGGGTGACGGTGGGGCCATTTCGCCGCGCGTGAGAAATCGGATGACTTTAGGGTCGCGCGATTCTTTAAGCAGTTGTTGGGGCGGGCCGCTGGCAATCAGGGTTTTGGTTTCAGGGTCGAGAAATACGGAGTTGCTGCCTATCGCGAAAATACTCGCCAATTCGTGGGTCACCATCACAATGGTGGCACCTAAGTGGTCGCGTAGGCTACAGATTAAGTCGTCCAACAATTTGGCGCTGACCGGGTCTAGCCCTGCTGAGGGTTCGTCAAAAAATAAGATTTCGGGGTCTAAGGCCATCGCGCGGGCGAGTCCGGCGCGTTTTTGCATCCCGCCGCTGATTTCAGACGGATAAAAGTCTTCAAAGCCAGCAAGACCGACTAAGGCGAGTTTATACGCGACGATGTCGCGGATACGCCGGGCATCGAGTTGGGTGTGTTCGGTCAGCGGCAAGGCGACGTTTTCTGCCAAGGTCATCGAGCTGAGCAAGGCCCCGCTTTGGAACAACACGCCCGTGCGTTGCAACAGGCGTTGCCGGGTTTTGTGGTCGGCGCGGTTAAGGCATTCGTCACCATAATACACATCGCCTTTGGCGGGTTGCTGCAAGCCAATCAGGTGCATCAGCAAGGTGCTTTTGCCGCAGCCGCTGCCGCCCATGATGATAAAAATATCGCCCCGGTTAATCGTGAAGTTAAGGTTGCGTTGTATGACAAAATCGCCGTAGGCCATCGTCATGTCTTTTATGGTTAAACAGGCTGACATTGTTTAAATACCCAAACGGTTGCACATAATCGTCATTAAAGAATCGGCGATCACAATAAACACGATGCCTGTCACGACTGCCGAGGTGGCGGCCTCACCGACTGCCGAAGCGCTGCGTCCGCACTGCATACCGCGCAGACAGCCGGACAAGGCGATCAGCACGCCAAACACGGCGCATTTTGCCAAGCCTATCGTAAAATCTGCCAAATGCACGGCCCCTATGGTGCGGTTGAAATATTCCAGCAACGACACATCAAAAAAGCTGATAGTGACTAGCGAGCCGCCAATAATGCCCAGTAAATCAGCATACAGGCACAGCAAGGGCATAATCACGACCAAGGCTAAAATGCGCGGCAGAACTAAGAATTCCATCGGTTCAAAGCCCATCGTTTTCAGCGCGTCAATTTCGCTGTTGACTTGCATAGTGCCCAATTGCGCGGCATAGGCCGCGCCTGTGCGCCCGGACATGATAATCGCCGCCATCAGGCCGCCCATTTCGCGGGTCATACCTAAGCCCACCAAGTCGGCTATGTAAATTTGAGCACCAAACAAGGCCAGCTGCACAGCACCGACAAACGCTAAAATCAAACCGACCAGCAAGCTAATCAGGCTGACAATGGGCAAGGCCGATGGCCCGCAATCTTGGCTGTGCGTCCATAAGTCTTGCCAACGGAAGCGTGCCTTGCCTTGGCACAAAGCCACGATGCTTAAGGCGATTTCGCCGATAAAAACCACCAGAGCCTTGGCGTCTTTACTGATGCGCAAACCGCTTTTGCCGATGATGGTCAGCCACGGGTCGGGGAGTTCGTGGCGTTTTGCCCCTGCCCGTTCCGGCACGGCAAAAACTAGGCTAAGCAAGCCTTGGATGCCTGTAGGCAAGCTGTGGGTGTCAACGGCTATGTTGTGGGCCGCGCCGTATTGGATCAGGCGGATTAATTCGGTCATCAACAAACTGTCCCAACGCCCCAACTCGTCGGCGACCAGCCGCAGCTGCTGCACGTCTGTGCCTGCGCCCAGTTGGGCAAACACCGCATCTAAGGCGGGCGGCTGAGCCGTCAGCACCCAATCGCCGACAAAAGTGGCGACTAAGGTTGTTTCTGTCCGGCTTAGGTTGATTGCGCACGGCACATTTTTGGCAGTCATAACAGTGGGGGTAACATGTTAAGTTGTAAACATTCAGTCCCCCTCCTTAAACAGGAGGGGTTAGGGGAGGTTTATTTTATACCCCCCTTTTTTCAAGGGGGGGTATAAGTACGTTAAGTTAAGT
>JABFST010000227.1 GCA_013140465.1 Methylococcaceae bacterium | reverse complement strand
GTTTAACAAAGCGTAACTATTCAGAGCGACTTCTAATAAGTCAAATTTACCGTAGGCTGAGCGGAGTCGAAGCCGGTTTGTTCGCTTCGACTCCGCTCAGCGAACGGCTGTTGTGTCCCGGATGCTGAATAGTTACAACAAAGCTTGGTGTACGTCGATGAAGGCTAAATTATCATTTTGTCGTTCTTGGTCGCCATGCCGTGAGTAGCGATAGTTTTCATTGTGAACGGATTTTTCTATCCAGTCTATTTTTCTATCCAGTCTATTGTTAACATAACGATTTGATGATGAGTAAACATTCAGTCCCCCTCCTTAAAAAGGAGGGGTTAGGGAAGGTTTATTGAATACCCCCCCTCAGACCCCTCGCAAGCTCTCCCCCTTTTTCAAAGGGTGAACCTACGCCGTTTACTGCTGGAGAGTTGTGCATAGTGATGGGGGCTAAGGTACAACAGCTAACGCCATGACATTACGCTTTCGGTTTACGCTGGCTCTGCAATTTGCGCATTTCTACGGGTGACACCCGCCCGTTAGCGGACACCTTATCATAAACCTCATCAAACGCCTGTTGGCAATAGGGCAATTGTGCGCGTAAGCGGTCGTAACCGCTGTGGTCAAACATGGCCCTAAAGTCGTCGCGGTTTAATAGGGTTTTGGCGTATAAGGCTTGGTAGCCGTGGTGTTGCAGCACAAACTTTTCTAAGCCGGGTAATGCCTGATGGCTGTTAAACTGGGCTTTGCGTGGTGTGCCGTAGGCGCCAATATCGACATACATTTCATCTACCGCGCCATTATGGGTATAGGGATGGACAAAACCCAAGCCTTGCTGATTGCCATACACTGCCATAGGCGAAAGCCACAAGGGGTATAAATTAAAATGCGTGTCGAAATACTCTATGGAGGTTTTAAGATGTGCTATTGGCATTAGCATATCTTGTACGACATAAAACTGCTCACGCAGCTTGCGCGTGGTTTCGGTTTCGGTATATTTCAACAGCTCAATGCGCGGCGGCAAGGCCCAGCCTAATAAGGCCCTAAACCACGCTTGGTTGCCAAACGGGATGATTTCTTCCATTGCCCAAAAATAACTGCGGGTGTGCCTATGGTAATAATGGCGTAGCGGGATAGTTTCATAAGCACCTTGGGGGTTGGTCAAAAACTGGGCGACGTGTTGGTAAAACCACGGCTTATACCATCGGCCTATTGGGTTGAGCGGGCTGTCTGCGGCAATGTCATCGGTCAGTGTGCCGCGCATAATCACTGCTGTGTCGCGGCTGTACACCAAGCCTTCGACAAAATCTGTGCCTGTGGTGTCGCGGCTAGCGGCGGTAAATTCGGACACCATTGCCGCCAAGCTGGTCACAGGCTGGTAATGGACGCGGACATATTTTTTTGCCGGAATAATTTTTAGCTCTGCTGCGACCAAAAAACCCAGCGTGCCATGACTCCACGGCAGCAAATAATACAGCTCGGGGTTTTCGGTGGCACTGCAATGGTGGCATTGTCCGTCTGCCGTGACGACATCAAACGCTACGCAGATCGATTGGAACAAGCCATATTTGTGGCTGCTGGATTCCACGCCAAAACCCATCACCAATCCGCCTACGGTCAAATCATCCAACTCGGGTACGACCGCCAAAGTCCAGCCTTTAGACAATAAGCTGCGGGTAATTTGCCCCATTGTTGCCAACGGCTCTACGCGCACGGTTTGGCGTTCGGCAGACAATTCCAATATATCGTAGAGATTGACGTGGATGTTGCGGTGCGACAGTTTGTATTTAGGCACCATTTCGCTCATGGTTTTCCAGCCCGAACGCGCGGTACACAATTTTTGCGGGCTGCCGTCGGCTTGCCATGCCTTAATTTGGCTGATGACCTGTTGCACTCGCTGTTCGTGTTTGGCGGGCGCACTGTTCATCGCAAACACCCAGCGGTTACGCAAGGTGTTATAGGCACTATAAACGGCGGAAATGGGCAACAAAAACACCGTGGCAAACAGGCCGCGATAATGGGTAAGGATATGTTCAAACAAGGGGCCGGCTTTTATCATGGTCGATCCTGAGGTCAGGCGCAGGCTGAGTACCTGCAAAAGAAAGGGTCGGACAAGATAAAGGCAATCCCTATGCCCGTCAAGTTTGCCGTAGTGGGCGGGGAGGTGAGCGTTATTCGGCTTGTAGCTGGTAGGGCGCAATAGGCGATAGTTGTATTGGGCTGGCTTAATCATCTCTACGTTGATGCCGTTAAGCCTAATCATTCGGCGCGTTGAAATGCTGGATTGTGGCAGGATATTTGGATAGTTAGCCCTTATTCGTATTTTAGCGATGCCTTGAATAGTGATTGGCAATAAATTATACTAGTTGCTTATAAAAAACGGCCTCCATACTCGCTACAATCCAAGAGGGCTTCGGCTCCGCGCGTATCCGAGGCCAATTTTTTTTGTCCAAACCATTGAAAAACTACGCCATCCTTATTGATGCTGGCTTTTTGAAAAGAAAGCTTGGATCCCAAGAAAATCCTGCAACTGCTGAAAAAATCATTGATTTTGCCGAACGTCTTAAACGGCACGAGATATTACAGCAAATGTCCCTGCACAGAATCTATTATTATGATTCCCCGCCGCTGACAGAACGCGTTAAAGTTCCACTCTCAACGGAACGTATGAATTTTGCCACTACGCCACTTGCCAAAAATAATTCAGCTTTGTTACAAAAATTGTCCCACGCCCCCTATTTTGCGTTGCGCTTGGGAGAAGTTGCTTTTAGGGGATGGAAGCTTAACCAAAAAATCCTTAATGATAGCCATGAAACCATTACGATCAGCAAGGATGACCTATCGCCAAATATAACCCAAAAAGGCGTTGATATGCGTATAGGTCTTGATATTGCTTCTTTAACCCTGAAAAAACAGGCACACGTTATCGTACTGGTCACAGGTGATAGCGATTTTGTACCCGCTATGAAATTTGCCAGGCGAGAAGGCGCACAGTTGTTCTTAGTATGTCTTGGTCATGAGGTTAAGGATGATTTGATTCAACATTCTGACATGTCGTTAAAAATAGATTTGACGTAAAACTCGTAAGCTGGGTTTATGCGTTGCTCCAACCCAGCCTAGGGCTTTTTCACAGCCACTTTAAACGCTTTACGCAGCCGACTTGGATCGCGCCTACAATCAAGAATGCGGAAAACGGTCGCTTTACTATCAATAACCTTGTAATAAATTGCGTAAGGAAAACGTTTTGCTAATAGGCGATGAAATCCAAAATGGACAGAATGGATACCTGCGTAAAGTGCCAGCGAATCTATTTCAGAAAAAAGACTGTCGAAAAAATACTCACCTACGCCTGATTGTTGGCAATCGTAAAATTTCCGGCCTCTTTCCAGGTCTTTCATGGCTGAGCGAAGAACTTGGACTTTCATTCAAACTTTGAACGCAATTCTTTCTTGGCTGTTTGCCAATCAACTATTTCGATGTTGCCCAGCAAAAAATTATCTTCGGTGTCTTTGAGTTCGCTTTCATGCCACGTCAGCTGTGGAAGGTTGCTTTCGTCAGTTACTAAATCACCCCAAAGAGACTCAATAATACTAAGCTTTTCAAGTGCTGGTAATTTATGTAGTTCGGTTATGTCCATAGTGTAACTCCTAAGGTGTGGTCAAGGGCGCACTAGGCGATAGGGGTATTGCACCGAATGCAAGGCTTATTCAGGCGGCTTAATTGCGGGTAAGCCCAATAAAAGCTGGGTTTATGCGTTGCACCAACCCAGCCCAAGTCCCTACACCATTATTTCAACACATTCAAAGAATCCGTAGCAGACAGATAACCCGCCAAATCAATCGCAAAATATCCCCAGCTATCGGCATTAGCGATGGCTTTGGCATAAGGTAAAGCCGCTTTGCTGGGTTTTAGGCCGTCGCTGTCGTACTTGTGGTCTTCGGTGGATAGCTCATGATGGGACATTTCATGAATGATGGTTTCCGCACACAGCCATTTTTTGCCGCTATTACCTGTAAGCCGCGTAAAAGCCCCTTCCAGATAAATCACCGGAAAACCGCCGCCTTCACCCCCTGGTATCGCCCCGCCAAAAAAGCGGTTACGTTTGGAACGCCAATCGGCATAATCTGTAAATACTAAGGTGTTGTTGTTACAAGCAATGGCAATTTTATTAAAGCCCGCAGACAAGGTGGTAATGGCGTTGTTTAAATCGGTGTCGGTGCTGTCTTCGTCAAGAAACCATTTGCGTACCACGGCTTTGGTGGCATCTGAGGTTGCGGCTCCCGCCAATTTGACTTTGGTGTCTTCGGCTATTTTTAAAGACAACTGTAATGCATCTGACATCCAGAGTTTTTCTTCATTGCTGAAAATTTCTTCTTCGCGATCTAGGCGCGCCTTGACCGTGGCGTCTGAACCTGTAATCTCATCGAACACCCATTTAGTGTCCATCTTAGGCGGAGAATATACCCAGACTTGTTGCCCGCCTTTTTGCAATACCAAATGCAGGTGCTTAAGCATTTTTAGCGTTGCCGCACGCTCCGCCAACACGCCGGATGAGTCGCTATTGACGGCAGCGTTATAAATCACAGTACCCTGCGTTTTGCTGGTGCCCACGCCGACACCTGCGTCGGTGCTAATTTTGCGCCTGATTTTGTCGGGTAGGTCTTTTTTGGCATTGTCAAAGCCCTTGGCGGTAAAAAAACTGGGGGCCGCAAGCGTGGTCTTTAAAAAATCATCCCATTCTTTTAAAAAAAGTTGGTTTTTCAGCACTTCTGATGCCTTGTTATACACGTCAGTAAATGTGTTCATGATTTAGATGCTCCTAATGTGCAGTAACGGTATGGGTGGCTAAGTCGAGGGTAAATTCCCGGCCATCTTCATCGGTTATTTTTAAGGTTTTGTTATCGTCAGCCACTAGCATGGTTTGGATAAACAAATCTTGCACATCGGTTTCTAGCTTAGGGTTGTATTCAATCGTGTAGATTTTTGCCAGCCATAATTCGTTGCCGCTGGCACTGTCGATAGCGGCTATATAACCGCCGTTTTGTTCCAATCCGCGCCTACGGCCCCAATGTACGGCTTCATAACGGACACCGTTGACGGTCACGGGCGGCACGTCATCCGGCCCCACGCGTTTGGCTGCTGGCATAGTCAAGCTTTTTTCGGTCATGGTCTTACCCTCCTGAATGGATGTTGTTGTGGGTACAGGTATGGTTTTGGCGATATTGGGGGCTGCGTGTGCGGAGTGGGCAAACCCTAGGCACGTTAGCAGAACAATAGGCGTAAAACCGATTTTGGCGCGTAAGCCAGCCCAAGATGAGGCATAGCCCGGCGCGAAATGGAATGTGCGGGTGTGCATAAACAACGCTCGGTTAAAAGTGTGTGGAAAGCGGCGGCGTTATTGCTCATGCCAAGGCATGATAGGGACGGTAGAAATACTGTTGGCGGGTGCGCCGTCTATCAGCTTACGGCTGATGGCGACGTAGATTAAGGTATTGCGTTTGGTATCGAACATACGGTTGACGCGGGTTTCTTTAAAAAACAACGAGGTGTCTTCGGTAAATGCGGTTTCTTCTGCGGGCAGTTTTTCTTTGATGACGATAGGGCCTACTTGCCGACATGCGATAGAGAACTGGGACGGGTCTTCGGCAACGCCAAATGCCCCGGCAATACCGCCTGTGCGGGCTTGGCTGATGTGACACGCGACCCCCTGCACTTTTGGGTCGTCAAAAGCTTGTACGCAGACTTTGTGGTTAGAGCCGATCAGTTTCCAAGAGGTGGTGACACAGCCAATTTCTTCGGCGTGGGCGAGAGGGGCTAAGAACGCGCCCAATAAGGCGCAAGAGGCAACAATGCTTTTCATAAAAACTCACTCCATCGGATAATCGCTAAAAATGAGCCTCAGTGTATACCTAGGGCGCGATGCGGGGGAGTTATTATTTAACTTAAATTGGGGTTAAAAAGCCTGTTATTGATTTGTGGGTTTTTTAATTGGCAGACAGGGCGAATAAATTTGCCCCTACGAAATTGTCCACTATCGGGGTGCTTTGCTATCTGCTTTTAGGGACATTGCACACCGTTAAAAATTTGTAACTATTCAGCATACGGGGCACAACAGCCGTAGGCTGAGCCGAACAGCCGTTCGCTGAGCGGAACAGCCGTAGGCTGAGCCGAACAGCCGTTCGCTGAGCGGAGCCGAAGCGAACAAACCAGCTTCGACTCCGCTCAGCCTACGGTAAAGACTCCGCTCAGCCTACGGTAAATTTGACTTATTAGAAGTCGCTCTGAATAGTTACAAAAATTTAAGCATTAACTACAGTGCATGTAGCTACTCATGAGTTGTAGGCACTAACGAGACTGTGAAAGTATTTCAAATACTCACAAAAAGGTGTTTGTTATTTTCGTAAGCATCTGTTTTAATTAGAGACTTTGGTGAAAAAACGTGTTTTTTCACTCCGATGAGCAAGCTTACGTTAATTCTTTCACAGTCTCTAACGGCAGACCTGCGAGGTTTTAAAAACCTCGCAGGTCTTTTCAGGCGTGACTTGCGCAGTTGTAACTACAATTGGAGTATTAACTAGCCCCTAAGGCCAAGCTGGCTAGCCAGGCTTCCACGCGGGTCGGGGTCAGTTCTTTCTGGTTTTCTTGGTCTAAGGCCAAGCCCACAAAACGCGCATCTATGACGGCTTTGGAGGCCTTGAACTGATAACCCTCTACGGCCCAGTCGCCTATCAAGGTTGCGCCGCAACGGCTAAAGGCTTCGTATAAATAAAATACGGCATCGATAAATTCATTGGGATACGATTTTTGGTTGCCCAAGCCGTAAATTGCCACTTTTTTGCCACTAAAGTCTTGTCCGCTTAAACTGGGCAAAAATTCTTCCCAACTGGCGGTGGCAGTGCCTGCCGACAAGCCGGGCAACACGCCTTCGCCATAAGTCGGCGTGCCTAAAATCAGGGTGTCATAAGCCAATAAATCCGCGACGCTGGCGTTACGGATGTTGATCGGTTTGGCGGCGATGTCCCCTAACTGGTTGGCGATGTCTTTGGCAACACGTCGGGTGTTGCCTGTATCTGTGCCAAAAAATATGCCTACTTTGCTCATGGCGGCCTCGCATTACTCAATGTTTTTACACGGTATGGCGGTTAAGCCACTATTGTATTTGCAGCAAACCAGCGGCGGGTTGGGTTTGTAAGCCTAGCCACTCATCGGGCGTATAGGCTTTTACGCTGACGGCGTGTAACTGGCCTGTCGCCAAGGGTGCGGTAAGGCAAGCCAACACTTGTTGCTGTTTTTTAACCAAGCTTAAGCCGTCAAATTGTTCGCTGACTACAGTGATGGTCAAATCACAGCCGATGCCGTCTATTTTTACTTTGGCATCTGTGATGGCGAGCTGGATGAGTTGTGCTACCGCCTCAGGGCTGATGGTGTCGGTTTTGGCTTCGGCTTCGGGTTTTTTGGGGACGGCGGCGGTCAGTAACGGCAATAAGCTACCGTTATTGGCCATTTCTTCAACAATGTCACAGCCGCCCACCAATTCACCGTTTACAAACAGCTGCGGGTAAGTGGGCCAGTGCGAAATGCTGGGCAGTTTTTCGCGGATAAACGGGGCTTCCAACACGTTGATGTAGGCGTAAGGAATGTGGGTGGCATTCAACAGGCCCGTGGCTTTGGCAGAAAACCCACATTGCGGGTTGCTGGGGATGCCTTTCATGTAAATGAGGATAGGGTTGGTGGCGAGTTGGTGGCGGATTTTCTCTTCGGTGGTCATGATAGTCTCTGGGCGTTATTGGTTTTAAGTGGTTAGCGGCTACGGCATTAAGATTTGCACGCCAATTGGGCGTTAAGTAACCTTAAATAAGTGTTTAACAAACATATAGAGAATGCAGGAAGTAAAGCGACATTAAATCCCCCTCACCCTACCCTCTCCCTGAGGGAGAGGGGGTTTAAATAACCTTAACCCGCTTGCTGCCTGATAGCTTCGTCTGCTGTCCTTATCAGGCGCACTTCACCTGTGCCTTGCACGGTATCGGCATCAACCAAACACTGTTCGATGTCTTCACAAGACGGCATATCAAACATGGTGCGCCGTAAAATCTGTTCCATAATGCTGCGCAAGCCGCGCGCGCCAGTTTCGCGTTCGATGGCTTTGTTGGCGATGGCGACCAAGGCTTCATGGGTAAAAGTCAGTTCTACGCCTTCGTAGGCAAACAGTTGTTGGTATTGGCGGACGAGGGCGTTTTTGGGTTCGGTCAGCACTTTAATTAACGATTCGACATCTAACGGCTCTAGCGGCGCGAGTATTGGAAAACGACCGATAAATTCAGGAATCAGGCCAAATTTACGCAAATCACTGGGTTGGGTCGCATTCAGCAAAGCTTCCAAGTCGGGCTTGTCATCGGGGTTGGTGACTTCGGCATGAAAACCAATGGCCGAGTTGGTCGGCACTAAGCGTTTTTCGACGTGTTTTTCCAAGCCCGGGAACGAGCCGCCCGCGATAAACAAGATATTGCGGGTATCCAAGGTGGCATCGCCGTCTTTATTGCGTTGGCCTTTGCCCGACACTTTCACTTGCGAGCCTTCCACCAAACGCAGCAAGGCTTGTTGCACGCCTTCGCCGGAGACATCGCGCGTGCCAGTTTGTTGTTCGGGGCTGCGGGCAATTTTGTCAATTTCGTCCAAATAGACGATGCCCCATTCGGCATTGGCCTTATTGCCTTCGGCGACATCCAACAAGCGCACCAGAATATTTTCGACATCATCACCGACATACCCGGCTTGGGTCAGCGTGGTCGCATCGGCAATCACAAACGGTACGCCGACAATTTTGGCTAAGGTGCTGGCGAGCAAGGTTTTGCCCGTACCCGAAGGGCCTATCAGCAAAATATTCGATTTGCCGATTTCCACATCGGTGGCAAACTCACCCAAACCGGTGTTGCCAGTTTCGTGCTTCAGGCGTTTGTAGTGGTTATACACCGCCACTGACAAGATTTCTTTCGCCAAATCTTGGCCAATAATGTATTGGTCCAGGTGTGCCTTAATTTTGGCCGGAATCGGCAATGGCCCCTGCATGTCGGACAGTTCTTTTTTGCGGCTCCAATTGCTGACCACTTGGTTGGCAAGCAGTACGCAAGACCCGCAAATCGTGCCTTCGCTACCTGCTATTAACGGCACGCTGGGTGAAGCGGCAATGCCACAAAAAGAACAATGTTTCAGGTCTTTCTCGCTCATGACGGTTCCTTAAGAAGATTTGGCTAAGGCCGCCAACCACGCGCGTTGGCAGGTACGCCGGGCGCGGTCTTGCATCAGTTGGCGGATGGCGGGTGTGGCTTTGGCTAACGATAAGGTATGAGCACTATGGATGTGCTTGCATAACACGATATGGAAACCGATTTCGGTTTCCACGATGTCGCTGATGCCGCCGACTTTTAAGGCAAACAAGGCGGTATCCAACTCCGGGTACAACTTGCCGCGCGGCACTGTGCCTAAAGTGCCGCCCTGCAAGGCGGTCGGGCATTCCGAATGCGCCAAGGCCAAGTCGGCAAACTTATGGGGTTTTTTGACGAGTTTGGCGTGGATCTCGTGCAAGCGGGCATAAGCGATGGCGCGTGTGTTTTCGGGATAATCGGGGTTGATGCTGATAAAAATATGGCAGACTTCGCGCTGTTCGGGGCGGTTAAATTGGTCTTTGTGCAGATGGTAGTATATGCCGATTTCAATCTCGCTGATGTTGGGCGAGCGCGAGCCGATGATGTCCATCACCACATTAACGCGGCATTGCCGGAACAGCGCGGCATTCAGGCTGTCTTGATCCAATTGGTTTTGGTCGAGGTCAGACAAAAACGTGGTTTCGTCGTCATAACGGCTTCTGATTTCTTGGTAAGCCGCCTGTAATTCGTGATCGGAAATAATCACCCCGCTGGCTTCGGGGGTGTTGAGTATTTTGCTTTCTAAACTAAATTCATGGCTAGCTTGGTGCTGTGCTTGCTGCAATTGCTCGGCGGACAAATCCCGGGGCGGTTTTTTAAACAACGCCAAGGCGGTGCGCAACAAAGTATAAGGATTGGGGCTAAGGGCATCCATCTCACTGCTCCGGCTCAACAAAAGTGTCTGGGTGCAAGGGCGCAAGTGCGGCTTCCGGCACTTGCAAAACCCGGCCATCAAAAGCGACATGGTATTGGATGTTGGCAGTGTCGCGGATGACTTTAAAGACTTCGCCTTCCGTGCCTTTGGCAAACAACACTTGGCCTTGGATGCCCAAGTCTATCGAACACACCACCCTATCCCTAAACTCAAAGCGGCTAGGGTTCCACGGTTCATCCACACCAATCAGCTCTTCTATACGGCAACCGACCATGCGCCCATGATTTAAAAAATGCACGGTAAAAATAATTTGGTCTTGTA
>JABFST010000088.1 GCA_013140465.1 Methylococcaceae bacterium | reverse complement strand
GGCATGGGCGATTATTATCTGGATTTTGCCGCCTTGTTCCCCGCCCAGCACCGCACCCATGCCACGCTGGCGGCACTCCAGCCCGGCAGCTTGCTAACCGCCAACCTTAACAACGGTAAACTAGAACTACAAGCAAACGGCATCAGCATCGCCCGCCTTTCGCACGAAGCCCAACAAACCTGGCAGCCCCTGCTAGCGCGTACCCGCCGCATTAAAGTGATA
Organism: Methylococcaceae bacterium; assembly: GCA_013140465.1. Taxonomy (GTDB): domain Bacteria; phylum Pseudomonadota; class Gammaproteobacteria; order Methylococcales; family Methylomonadaceae; genus Methylobacter_C. The sequence continues at coordinate 2,758 of JABFST010000088.1, read as the reverse complement.
GCAATGGTGGTGCGTTATCGGGACGATAGCCAAACCGACTATCAGGCGCGTTGCCGGGTTGAGTCTTGGGGAATTCCGATGGTGGAGTGGTGTATGGGTGAGGGAGTTGTGGGCTGGGTTTGCATTTTCGCGCCAACTCCGCTTACGGGATTTTTAAAATCAACGATGCTGACCCCGCGAAACCTGAAAACACCCAGTCGCTTTGCGCGGCGGGTGCGCTGGAACGGATTGTTAGGCAAGCAGCTTATCGTATTCCGCATGAGTGCCTATCCAAACCCAAAGAAAACCACACTCAATCGGCGCGGCGACCGCTCGGTAATTCGAGCCGACACGGGCAGACCCTACTTTGCCCACTTTCTTGAATTGCAAAGAAGGGTGGGAGTGATCGGCTTTTAGCAGTTGAAAGTTCTTCTTGGCGAGACTGCGAATTTCCAAGGGAAGATGTGCATAGCAAGCCCAGAAGCTGGATGCCGTTTTGTGTTTCAAAGGTCTCTCGTTAGTCCGGCTTCATGTTCGGCAAGTGCCGCATTGATAAGGAAATCTAGTTTTCCAGCATTGGAATCAGCTTCTAATTGTTTATCCCAACGTGCTTGGTCAAATTCAATAAACCAATCGCGGAGTTTTGAAAAGGAAACATCATCCAATTCCGCAATGTGTTGTTCTAATAGCTCTACTTGAGTCATAAATACCTCGTTTTAAAATGTCGGGCAACGATGATAAAGCTGTCGCCCGATCTGGCTACAGCCCTATGCAACATCGTCCTTTAGTTTATGGTCGATTATTTTGTGTCCGCAACGTGGGCACTTTTTCTGAACAAGGTTAATCAACCCATATGTGCCAATCTGCAACGTTGCTCACACGGGAAGCCTAGTCAGAGACTTGATTACCAGTTCAGTACAACGCGTGCAATCACAGCAAGCTTCCTTTTTTGCCATCCTAAATCCCCTTTTGGTTGAAACAGAGGCCGTTAAAGAAGCACTTTCAGTTTGGCCAATGAGCCGCTTTGTTGCCTAACGCCCGCGTTCAACGCCCCGCGCCTCGAAACCTGAAAACACCAAGGCGCTTCGTGGCGCGGGTGCGCTGGAACGGATTGTTAGGCAGGTAAATCATGAGATTGGGTAATAGTTTCCCGATACCGTGGTATCTGGGCTTGTATGCCACTTAAATCCCGCCTATCAACAATCTTACAATCTGGGCGTTTTTGAAGTTCTCGAAGATCAGCCAAGATTTCAGCTAAACTGTTGTGATTTCGGGCAGTGTAGGCATCACGGTTCCGCCATACCTCGGCGATAACTTCATCACAATACATCATTGCTATCCTCCGTTAATAGTTCCATTGGGGTACAAATTTCAGGATAAGAATAACCCGCCGAAACACAAATAGCGCGAATGATGGGTTTTCTTGTGGCGTTGTCGATATGTCGGCAATTCCAGGTAAGCAGGTAGTCCACATTATGAACTGCCGCAACCGAGACATGTAGCGCATCTGCTTTGGCTACCTCGGGTATTCCACCTTCCGTAATTAGCCTTTCGGCAAATGCGATTACTTCTTCATCAATCAGCAGTTCGGCTATTCCTTGTAGGGCTTCCAAACGTCTTGCAGCGGCTTCTGGGTGGCCCTCCGATGCTTCAGCGATAACCAAAGCAGAAGTGAAAAGCTCATATTGATTCCTAACCTCATCCCACCATTGGGCTGTTATTTGTTGCCAAGCCGCAGCCCTTACGTCACGACTTGGTCGCGCCGTAAGATAGCTTGGAATGGTAGTGGCCTATTCCGCAAGTCCTTTTTTCAAGTTTTCCACTCCTCGTACAGCAAAATACATTGCGGTAAAAAGTGCAACGGTCTTTGCTGGTGTCAAGAACGCGGTATACGACTCGATATTGAATATTCCACGATCCCAAGGCAAGAACATCACAATGGAGAACATGGCGACAATTAGTTCAAGTAGAGCATAGGAGGTGAGATGATGCCTCTTCCAAGCCGCAAATAGGAACGGACAAATTAGAAGAGCGACTATTGCAACGACCCCAAGAATAATTCGCCAATATTCCGTTGACCATCTGCCAATCTGAATACCAACGACAGCATTAACGAAATTAGTGGCGATCCATACAAACATGTTCTTTAGGCCGCGCCCGAATGCTGTCAGGTGCAGGCGCTCCAACAAGAAGACTAGAAACTTACTCATATTTCTGATTCTTTGGTGAAAGGATTGACTTTGCAGACGAAGCGTGTGTCGGCATTGATCTATGAGCCCTAACTATAATTAGACATCCTATTTGACGCAAAACATTACGTCCTTTGTTTGGCTAAATGGTCTATAAAATGTAAATTCATTTTTAAATCATTTACATACCTAATTTTAGCGCAGCCTAAAAAAACACCTGACCTATCAAAAAACGACCTTATTCCCAAAAAACGCGGCTTAGTAACTGAAAGGGGCTAATCAAGCTGGTTTAACGTTAAAACAACATTGCCTTAACCCTCTTAAGTCTAGTAGAAGACTGGAAAAAATACTAGCCAAGTCAGCAGAAATAAGCCGTTTTAAACTTAACTGAAAACGGGTACACCACAGCCACAATTTTCCGGAAACACCGCTTTGCGCTTACGCTCAAATCGGTTTATTCCGACCTTATATCTTGATTCTGATCCCCAAAAAGCTCAGAATCCCCGACTGATCCTCGGGAGGGCGGCGGGGAAGTCGTGTCCATCCTTAGGCATAAAGCCTGTCTCGTAGATTGAACTCCCCGTCGTCCG
>JABFST010000332.1 GCA_013140465.1 Methylococcaceae bacterium | reverse complement strand
CGGGTGTGTTGCGTAAATGTTCCAGCAATACGGCGGTGTTGACCGAGCGTTTGCTTAAAATTACCTGCAATAAGGTTTTAAATAGTTCTATGCCGCGAAATTGTAAGCCATGCCAATCGATGTCCTTGTTTTGGGCGTGTTCAGCCAGCCTTGGGTTTTGCAGCAACAAGGCAATGGCGACGCGTGCCGATGACAGGCGGTTAGCGGCTGGCGGCGGGCGCGTCTGGGTTTTGTGTAGGGGTGTGGCATCTAGTGCTTTAAGTGGCATAGAGCCTGTCAGCCCCTTTAATCGGGCAAACATCATTTCTTTAAAAATGCCGTCAGGCAGCTTTTCCAAATACGGTTTGGCTTTGCCGATTAAGCGTGCGCGGCCTTCGGTTTCGGCTAAATTTAGGTTTTCGGCGATATGGGCAAAAAAATAATCCGATAAGGCTTGCGCATTTTCGATGCGCTGGGTGAATTGCGCCAAGCCTTCTTCGCGCACCAACGAGTCTGGGTCGTGGCTGGGCGGCAATAACATAATGCGGCATGATCTGCCTTCTTTTAAGCTCGAAAACGCGGCATCCATTGCCCGCCATGCGGCTTCCTGTCCCGCTTTGTCGCCATCAAAGCAAAACACCAGCTCAGTGGAAAAGCGAAACAATAAGTCTAGGTGTGCTTGCGACAATGCCGTTCCTAGGGCCGCTACGGCGTAATGCAAGCCGTTTTGGGCCAGCGCGATCACGTCCATATAGCCTTCCACAATCAAGATGCGCGGCGGTTTGGCTTGCTTTTGCAGCAATTCGTACAGGCCATATACTTCTTTGCCTTTGTGGAACAGCGGTGTTTCTGGCGAGTTGAGGTATTTGGGTTGCGAGTCGTCTAACACCCGTCCGCCCAAGGCAATCGTCCTGCCGCGCTTGTCGCGTATCGGAAAAATAATCCGGTTGCGGAAGCGGTCGTAAGCTTGCCCGCCGTCTTTGCTGGTCAGCAGTCCGGCTTCCATAAGCTGTGCGGACTGGAAATGCTTGCCTAACACTTGCCAACCTTCGGGGGCATAGCCTAATTTGTAAGTGCTGGCACAGTCGCCGTCCACGCCGCGTTTTTTTAGATAGTCGGCGGCCATTTTGCCCGCTGCGGTGCTGCGCAATTGCTGGGCATAAAACTCAGCCACTTGCTCCATCAGCGCATACAAATCGCTTAAATTTTCTTTTTGGGGCAGGTATGGGGAGCTTTTGGCCTCCCTAGGTACAGGGATGCCGACATATCCCGCCAAGTCTTCAACCGCTTCGACAAAGTCCAAGTGGTTGAAATTCATTAAAAAGCCTATGGCATTGCCGCTCGCGCTGCAGCCAAAGCAATGGTAAAACTGCTTGTTGCGGTTGACGGAAAAGCTAGGTGATTTTTCGGTGTGGAAAGGGCAGCGGGCGACGTAGTTGGCCCCGGTTTTTTTAAGCGGGACGTGCGAATCGATTAAATCGACTATATCAACCCGCACTAAAAGTTCGTCAATAAATTCGCGTGGAATTCGGCCTGACATACTTTTACCCCAACAAAAAATTATTCAGCCAATGCCGCCTTTATTTTTACGCTGACGACGGACATATCGGCGCGGCCTTGCATTTGTGCTTTTAACAGCGCCATGACTTTGCCCATGTCCTTGATGGATGTTGCGCCAGATTCTGTAACAGCGGCTTTGACTAGCGCGTCGATTTCGTCTTCGCTGAGCGCTTGGGGCATAAAGTCTTGAATAACCAATACTTCAGCCTCTTCGATGTCAACCAAATCGGTTCTGCCTGCATCGGCAAACTGCCGGATCGATTCCCGGCGTTGTTTGAGCATTTTATCAAGTACCAGAATAGTCCGGTCATCGTCGAGCTGGATGCGTTCGTCCACTTCAACTTGCTTGATAGCCGCCAAAATCAGGCGGATAACGCCTAATCTGGCTTTGTCACCGCCCTTCATGGCAGCTTTCATATCGTCCTTGATACGGTCGGTTAATAACGCCATGCGCTTAGCCTTTTACAGTACGGGACGTCCACGACGCAGGTTTTTCAGGGCATAACGCTCTCTGGCCAATTTTTTCAAATGGCGTTTGACAGCGGCAGCGCCTTTGCGTTTACGTTCGGCGGTGGGTTTTTCATAAAACTCGCGGCGGCGCACTTCAGCCAAGACGCCCGCTTTTTCACAAGCGCGTTTGAAACGGCGGATAGCAATATCAAAAGGTTCGTTTTCTTTAAGTTTTACTGACGGCATTATTAGATTCCAGTTATGTTAAGATTGTTTGTATGGATAGCGACTACCCACTGAATAAACAGAACCCTCAATTATACAGTCACTTTTATAAATTTCAAAAACTCAATGTACGTTTTAGGCATAGAAACCTCTTGTGATGAGACCGGCGTGGCGATTTATCATAACGAACGTGGCCTGATTAGCCATTTATTGTACAGCCAAGTGGATATGCACAGCGATTATGGCGGTGTCGTCCCCGAATTGGCTTCGCGTGACCATATCCGCAAATTAGTGCCACTGATTAAACAAGCCCTGCAAGAAAGCCAGTTGCCCAGTTCTGATATAGGCGGCATCGCTTATACCGCAGGGCCGGGCTTGATGGGGGCGTTGTTGGTTGGTGCGGCGACCGCCAGAAGCTTGGCTTGGGCTTGGCAAATCCCGGCCGTTGCCGTACATCATATGGAAGGCCATTTGCTTGCGCCGATGCTGGAAGATAACCCGCCCGCGTTTCCGTTTGTCGCCTTATTGATTTCGGGCGGACACACTCTGCTGGTGCAAGTGACGGGCATAGGCTGTTACCAATTGTTGGGCGAATCTTTAGATGATGCGGCGGGTGAGGCGTTTGACAAAACCGCAAAATTACTGGGTTTAGGCTATCCAGGCGGCCCTAAGTTGTCGGTGTTGGCTGAGCAGGGCGTGCCGCGCTTTAAATTTCCTAGGCCGATGACCGATAGGCCGGGTTTGGATTTTAGCTTTAGCGGCCTAAAAACCTTTACCTTAAACACCTTCCAAAATACCGATAAAACAGAACAAGACAAGGCTGATATTGCCGCCGCGTTTCAGCTTGCAGTTGCCGAAACGCTTAGCATCAAGTGCAAGCGGGCATTGCAGCAAACTGGCTTGACTCGCTTAGTGGTTGCGGGTGGCGTGAGTGCCAACAAGCAAATCCGCGCCGCGCTTAACGAGATGGCTGACAAAATGCACGCCCAAGTGTATTTTCCGCGCTTAGAATTTTGCACCGATAATGGCGCGATGATTGCGTATGCCGGCTGCCAACGCCTGATGGCGGGACAGCAGCAGGATTTGGCGATTTTTGCTAGGCCGCGTTGGCCTATTGCGGAATTGTCTAAAGTCTAGGGGGGCAACCACAAAGGATTGCCCCTACGGTGGTTAGGTGTGGCGTTTACTGTTCTTCTTTTGCCAACAAGCGTTGGATATTGCTTCTATGCCGCCACAACAAAAACACCATCATCACTGTAGCTGCGCCGACGATAACCACATCGCCAACAATAAACCACGCATAAATCGGCGACAGCACAGACGCACATAAGGCCGATAACGACGAAATTTTGCCTAGTTTGTAAATCAACAGCCACGTTGCAACAAACGCGCCGCCCAAAAACCAAGAAAAGCCCAGCAAAACACCAATTGACGTTGCCACGCCTTTGCCGCCCTCAAACTTAAAAAATATCGGGTACAAATGCCCCATAAACGCCGCCAAACCGATGCCCGCCAACAGTTCGACCGACACCCCCCAGACGTTGGCGGCATAAACAGGAATCAAGCCTTTGAGCAAATCGCCCAATAAGGTGATGGCTGCCGCTTTTTTGCCGCCTATGCGCATCACGTTGGTGGCGCCGGGATTGCCCGAACCTTGTTCGCGGGGGTCGGGCAAGCCCATGAGCCTACAAATAATAATGGCACTGGAAATAGAGCCTATCAGGTAGGCAATTGGCACAAACAACCATTCAATCATGTCACACTGTCCTCAGTAGAGCTTGTAAGCGGGGGGTATTTCCCTGATACTTATCACTTTAAAACTGCACATAATAACCGGAAACCACTATGGACATCATTTTTTTAGGCGGCCTTAAAATCGACACGATCATAGGCATTTATGATTGGGAGCGGGTCAACAAGCAAACCATCGAACTCGACATTGCTATGGCGTTTGACATCCAACAAGCCGCCCAAACTGATGATATTCAATATGCTTTAGATTACAAAACGGTTTCCGAACGCATCATCCAATTTGTTGAAAACAGCCAATATTTGTTGGTGGAAAAACTGGTGTCAGAAATTGCCGACCTCATCCGCCATGAATTTAACGTGCCGTGGGTTAAGATAACCCTAAACAAGCAAGGCGCAGTCCCAGCCGCCAACACGGTTGGCATCACCATAGAACGCGGCAGGCACTAAACGATGGCGCAAGGTTACATTAGCATAGGCAGCAACATCGACAAAGATGTGCATATTCCCGCCAGCATCAATGGCTTAGGCCAGCAATTTGGCGCTTTGACGCTGTCCGGCATCTACCAGACGGCGGCAGTGGGGTTTGACGGTGACGATTTTTACAACTTAGTGGTGGGGTTTGATTCTGCGTTACCAGTTGCCGACATCGTCCAACGGCTAAAGCAAATGGAATTGGACAATGGGCGCACGCGCAATTGCCAAAAATGCTCGCCGCGCACCTTAGACCTAGATTTGCTGCTATACGGCGATGTGCGCATCAATGAAACTGACTTACAAATCCCGCGCCCAGACTTTGAATGCTATGCGTATGTCTTGCAGCCGTTGGCCGAAATCGCCCCCGACTTGATCCATCCCACCCTTCAGTTGAGTTATGCCGAACTGTGGCGGCGCTACGACAAAACCGAACTCAAGCAAATGCGGGTCGTGCCCGATTGGCTAGCCGGGCTGGCAGTTATCGCCAATTAAGCCCGATTGCCCGCGCTTTGCGCCTAAGCTACGGATATTCGCCTAGAAATTTACGCCGATACTCTTTATATTGGTGTGGCTAGACGCGGTAGGGTCTGCGTACTATCGGCGCAAGCCCGGCAGCCGTCGCTTTAGCCTATTCTAATAATAACAAGAGAGCATCAATGAAAGTTTTCCAGTGGTTGTTTGTCGTTGTCTTAATCGTGCCGTTTGCAGAAATCTACTTGCTGTTGCTGGTAGGGGGGATCATAGGCGCATTTTTCACCATTTTTTTAGTGGTGTTCACTGCCGTTTTGGGTGCATGGCTGCTAAGGCAACAAGGCTTTGCGACTTACCGCAAATTTCAGGCGAATTTGGCGCAGGGCGTAATGCCTGCTTATGAGATGATTGAGGGCCCGATTATCTTGGTGGGCGGAGCGTTATTGCTGACCCCAGGATTTTTGACCGATATATTAGGCTTTGCCTGTTTAGTGCCGTCATTGCGCAAAAAAATAGCGCAATATGTGCTAGAAAACCATTGGCTACAGCCAGGGGGGAGTGTGTTTGGGCAACGTGGCGCCGCAGCAAAAGACGTGTTGGAAGGCGAGTTCCGTAAAGACGATTAACGGCGAAAGCGAAAGGTGCAAGACGTGATCTAAACTAGGCTTGCCTTGTACCTTTCGCCCCCCGCTTAACTTTCGCCTGTGCCTGTGGCGCAAGTGTTTTTGTTATATCCCGAATAAACCGGACACCAACCTGAAAAGCCCGTCGCGACCAAAACCATGCCTATCAATAATGCGGGAATGGACGCAGTAAAGATGGAGATGGCTATCAGCCCCGCGCCACCATACAAACGGTATTTCTTTTCTTGCTCGCCCACATTGTGTTCAAACTTAATCAAACGCTTATAATCAAAACTCATCTTAATCCTCAGCTGTGTCGTTGTTTTTATTTTAAAAGTGCGATGGTCTGCAAACTAAACAGAACTGATGCAATATACACAGCTCTACAAAATGTGCAAGCGATAAAACCATAATGGATATTAGCCCTATACTTGATTCCCTCAACACCGCCCAACGGCAAGCTGTTACCGCACCCCCACAAGCCATGTTAATTTTGGCAGGGGCGGGCAGCGGCAAGACGCGCGTGTTGGTTCACCGCATCGCTTGGCAAATTCGGGTGCACAACATCCCTGCACACAGCATTTTGGCGGTGACTTTTACCAATAAAGCCGCCAAAGAAATGCGCGGGCGTATTGAAAACTTGCTGGACATGCCGACGCAAAGCCTATGGATAGGCACTTTTCACGGTATTGCCCATCGTTTGTTAAGGCGGCACGCGGCTCAAGCGCAATTGCCCGATAGTTTTCAGGTGATGGATAGCGGCGACCAGCTTAGGCTGATCAAACGGCTGTTGGTGACGCTAAACCTTGATGACAGCAAATGGCCGCCTAGGGAAGTGCAATGGTATATCAATGCGCAAAAAGACGAAGGCATACGCGCCAAGCACAGTATGGAAACCGACGACCTATACCAGCGGCAAATGTTGCGCGTTTATATGGCCTATGAAGCCTTATGCCAGCGTTCGGGTTTGGTCGATTTTGCCGAATTGCTGTTAAGGGCGCACGAATTGCTGCGCGATAATCCCGATGTGCTGGAGTTTTATCGGCAGCGGTTCCGGCATGTGCATGTGGACGAATTTCAGGATACCAACACGATTCAATATGCTTGGCTGCGCTTGCTGACCGACGGCAAAGACAATCTGTTTGTGGTGGGTGATGACGACCAATCCATCTATGGCTGGCGAGGGGCAAAAATTGAAAATATCTACCGTTTTCAAAAAGACTACCCCAACCACGGCATCATCAAACTGGAACAAAACTACCGCTCTACGGGCGCAATACTCAAAGCCGCCAACCATTTGATAGCCAATAATGTCGGGCGCATGGGCAAAGAACTATGGACCGATGCGGGCGATGGCGACAATATTTCCCTGTATGCGGCTTTTAATGAACAAGACGAGGCGTATTTTGTCGTCGAGCGCATTCGGGCTTGGGTCAGCGAAGGCGGTTTGCGCAGTGATTTGGCGATACTTTACCGCTCTAATGCGCAATCCCGCCAATTTGAAGAAAAGCTCATGGCGACCGCCACGCCCTATCGGGTTTATGGCGGCCTACGCTTTTTTGACCGTGCCGAAATCAAAAATGCCTTGGCGTATTTGCGGCTGATGTCCAACCGCGATGACGACGCCTCATTTGAACGCGTGATTAACACGCCCACACGCGGTATAGGCGCAAAAACCCTAGATGAGCTGCGGGTCATCGCGCGTGACCAAAACCTGTCCTTATGGGGTGCAGCCAGTGCTTTGATTGGGCAACACACGCTCAGTGTGCGTGCCTCCAATGCCCTAGTGGGTTTTTTGCGCTTAATCAAACAATTGGAGCAAGATACCGGCAGCCTGGCCCTGTATGAGAAAGTCACGCGGGTGTTGGAAGCCAGCGGCTTGCTGGACATGTACAAAAAAGACAAGGCCGACAAAGGCGAAGAAAAAGTCGAAAACTTGGAAGAATTGGTCAATGCCGCACGCCAGTTTAGCTTTGACCCTGACAATGAAGAACGCTTAGGGGAGCTAGACCTGTTTTTGACCAATGCCGCACTGGAGGCGGGCGACAGCCAAGCCGACGACGTGACCGATTGTGTGCAGCTGATGACCTTGCATAGCGCGAAAGGCTTGGAGTTTAAGGTCGTTTTTCTCGTAGGTATGGAAGAAGGGCTGTTCCCTTCGCAACAATCGGTTGATGACGCAGGACGGCTAGAAGAAGAGCGGCGCTTATGCTATGTGGGCCTGACGCGTGCCCAGCAACAACTCTATTTGTGCTATGCCGAATCCCGACGCCTATATGGGCGCGAAACCTATCCTAGGCCGTCACGGTTTTTACGCGAATTGCCTAGCGAAAACATACAAGAAGTCCGTTTGCGTGCGACTATCAGCCGCCCTGTCACAGCCGTGGCGGTGAAGCCCACTGCGACAGGTTTGCCGATGGTAGGCCGTTATCAGCTTGGGCAGCGGGTAGGCCATGCCAAATTTGGCGAGGGCGTGATCTTGCAAGTGGAAGGTGAGGGCAGCAATGAACGTGTGCAAATAAACTTTAAGCAAGTGGGCGTCAAATGGCTGATGCTAGCTTATGCGCAGCTGACGGTGTTGTAGCGGGTTGTGTAACCCCGTTATCAGTCATTTCTCATGAGCGGCAGGATAAAGACCTGCGAGGTTTATAAAACCTGCCTAGCCTTGTAGGCCGGAATAAGCCGCTTTGAGCGTTAGCGAAAGGCGGCGTTTCCGGCAGCTCGTGGCTGCTGTGTGCCGGAAACGACCGTTTTCACTCGCGTTCAAACGGTCTTATTCCGGCCTACGCTGCTAATAACAAGTTACCGTTATCAAGTTGACATGAAAGCACGGTAATGTAGATCAATCATTTAGCTTTTACGACACCCGCCTAAAACTGCAAGGTATGGGTTTTCAAGAATTTTTCAACAACTTCCCCGTGTACTCATGACTTTAAAAACCGCTTTAGTCTTATTGGCTTATCTATTGGTTTTGCTGTTCTTTAGCTTAAACCCGTGGCTGCATCCCGATTCAGGCTCCGCCTTTGGCAAAGTCAGTTGGGATAAGATAGACCACGCATTGGCTTATAGCCTGTTGTCCAGCTTCTTATTGTTTGCCAACAGGCAAGACCCACGGCGGGGTTTGACCTCGCTAGCGGTGTTGTTATCGTGTACTTCGTTAGGCATATTGGTTGAATATTGCCAGCTATGGTTTACGGCAAATCGGTAATTTTCATATCAGGATGCGCTGTCTAATAGTATCGGCAGCGCACTAGGTGTGGTTATGTATTGGTGTGTTTGGCTGCTAGCCTCTAGGGTGCGTAAGCGTCCGATTAATGCAGCCTAAGTGGCTTACTCTTGTTTGACAAAAATCAGATCGTCGGTCGCAAAACCCAGCTGTTTGGCCCGTTCCAGCAAACGCGCTAAGGTGGCTGGCGGCAAGTGTTTAGTGCGCGACAATAGCCAGAAATAGGATTTGTCAGGTCCTGTTACCATTGCATAAGCATAGTCTTTTTTATCCAATTCAAAAATTGTGTAGCCGCCATAAAACGGCCCGAAGAACGATACCTTAAGCTGCCCAGTGCTGGGGCTGCCGACAAAATACGCTTTGCCTTCCGCCTCCTTCCATTTACTGTCTGCAATATTCCAACCTTTATTTAACACCTTAAGTCCGCCATCTTGTCGCATGGAATAGGTTGCCGAAATATTGCTTAAGCCGCGTTCAAAGCGGTGGTCTAAGCGGGCAATTTCGTACCATGTCCCCAAATAACGCTGTGCATCAAAACCTTCAACAGCGGTGATACCTTTGGGTATGCCTGTGCAGCCCGTGAGCAGGCAACACAGTAGGGCAAAACAATAAAATAAATATTTCATGATAAAAGCAGGGTAAGTGGGCAGGTGTAGCCATCCTAACATAAACTGAGAGCAGCCATGTTATCTGGATTGTTAAGCTGATGAGCCATTCGCGGCATTCGTGCCGTTTCTGGGGATGCCCGCAAACACGCCAAACAAAATATGCGAAGCGCCCGTATACAGAAAAAACCAAGGAAAATTTTCATCAATGGCGATGCTGTTGATGTCGCCATAAAACTCCATTGAGCCTATCATTAAAATCAGAAAAAAGCCCACCGGAATCATCAGGTGATAGGCTTTTCTGGCATAGCAAAAAGTCAGTACCACCAACTCAGTCATCGCCAGATAAAACATAATCATGCGCAGGTTGTTATCCAACGCGCCGTACAGGTCTTCATTAAATTCAAACAAGGAATAACCGTCTATGCCTGAGAGCAAACTGCCCATTAATAAGACAATGACAGAAATATAGAAATTAACTTCGATGACAAATTTAATGCCGTTAAAAGTTTTGTTGTTCATCGGCTTGCCTATCAGAAAAAAAGACCCTCCTTAATCATCCAAGGAGGGCTTATAGAGGAGGACGGTGATTTAGGCTTAAGCCCCAAGGGGCTGAAGGCTAGAAACAGTTACCAAGATTTTCCACTGCAAGAGTTAAAAAAATCTTAATGAGTAACTTACTCGTCAGATGTCATGTTGTCAAATAATATATGAACAAAACATGTACAAAAGTGATTAGCAAAAAGCCTGTTACGCTATACAATGGCTGTGTAGGGGTTGTAAGGCGTATGGGACTGGAGTGAAAAAACATGTTTTTTCACTCCGATGAGCAAGCTTACGTTAGTTCTTTCACGTCTCGTATGCCAATAACCATCAAGCCGTGGTTAGGGCTTAATCTTTAGCGTAACTATTCAGCATCCGGGACACAACAGCCGTTCGCTGAGCGGAACAGCCGTTCGCTGAGCGGAACAGCCGTTCGCTGAGCGGAGTCGAAGCGAACAAACCGGCTTCGACTCCGCTCAGCCTACG
>JABFST010000002.1 GCA_013140465.1 Methylococcaceae bacterium | reverse complement strand
CCACGCGCCGTTTCCAACCGCCGGATAAGCCACTAATCAGCAATTCGCCTGGCAAATCCAGTTTGGTCAAGGTCGTTTCTACACGTTGCTGAAAATGCCAGCCATTATGCGATTCTAACTTATGTTGCAAGTCGCCCAGCTCGTTTAAGGCTTGTTCGTCGTCATAATCCATAGTTAAGGACAGCGCGTGGTAACGGGTGATCCACGAACCCAGCTCGCCCAAACCGCCCGCGACCGCATCATAAATAGTGGCTTCGTCCGGCAAGTCGGGAGCTTGTTCCAACCAAGCCAAGCGCAGTTCGGGCTGGCGCCAAATTTCGCCATGATCGGGCAGGACATTACCTGCAATAATCTTCATCAGGGTGGATTTGCCTTCGCCATTGCGGCCCAGCAAGCCGACCCGTTCGCCCGGGTCGAGCTGGAAATCGGCGTTTTTCAGTAAAGCGTGCGTGCCATAAGCAATGGCGATGTTGGTTAAGCGTAATAAGGGCATAATGGGTGTCGTTGAGTGGTTGATCGTGACATTATATAGAATAAATCTGCCCCACCCCGGACAAGATACGAGATTAATGCCGCTAGGGTTTGCGATGTTGTTTACTTGGCGTTAGGCTTGACGGCTTTTTGGCACATTTTGCAATAATCAATCATGGTTTCTTCGGCTGCTTTTTTAGCTTCAGGCGTGATTTTAGCTTGTGCGTCGTGCAGCCAATCCAGATTGACATTCATATCGGCACAAAACTCGCCCAGTTTTTCACCTAAGCCTTGCAGACCTTCGGCAGACAGCGATAACAGCCATTTTTGCAGTTCAGGCTCAGCCACTAATGACGCTTTTGCCCATGATTTTAGCGGCGTTGACCAGTCTTTCTTTTTGCCCGTAAACGGCGTGGAAATCTCTTCCCATGTGGCTTGTAGTTTTTCTTTAGGTTGCAAAGAAGCCCAAACAGCGGCGCAAGCCAGTAAAATGAGTCCAGAAAAAATAAGTATGTGCATAAGGTGGGTTCCTAAGATGGGCAAAAGCATCGCCTGTTAGGGCTTACTGTTGGCTTAAGGTGAAATAGTGGGGTTAAGGTTTTGTTGTCGGCCTTATTTTAACTGACAACCTTTTATAGCGTCTCGCCTAAATTTCATTGGTCGGCATTTATAGGCTGCACTTGCCGATAATTGCCAGCACTGGCTTGAAATCAATATCCACCACCCCGCCTTAAGCCAAAAACCTAGGCTATCGGTCATCTTTCGTTTGTTTAGACCCTAGGTTTTATGGATAATGTGCTTAAGGGTTCAGTATTTTCAATAGCTTCAAGGGTTTTGACACAAGGTTTGATGATATGGCAGAAATGATGGGTAGCGGTATAGAATTGATGTTTGCGGGTATGGGCATCGTATTTTTGTTTTTGGCTATGCTGGTGGTAGCCATCAACTTTATGTCAGCTTTGGTGTTGCGGTTTTTTCCTGATGCGCCTATGCCGGAAGTTGCCGCCACGCCTAAGCCTGTCAACGGCATCGACAAAAGTGTGATTGCCGCGATTACGGCTGCCATCCACCAACACCGCAGCAGACCCAAAAGCTAATAGTTAGCCTCTATGAGTTATAGAGAACGCAGGAAGTAAAACGACATTAAATCCCCATCACCCTACCCTCTCCCTGAGGGAGAGGGTGTTTAATGTAGATTTATCAACTTCGGACTCTATCTTTTTAACGTTTACCAACGGCCCAAAAGGCCCCTGTTTAAAAACCTATCAGGGTTTCTGGAGAAATTTTAAGAATGGCAAAAGATAAAAAAAAGCCTTTGGGCATTACTGAAGTCGTCTTGCGTGACGCTCATCAATCCATCTTAGCCACTCGCTTGCGCATAGAAGATATGCTGCCGATTTGTGAAAAACTGGATCAAATTGGTTATTGGGCTATTGAATCATGGGGCGGCGCAACCTTTGATGCGTGTATCCGTTATTTGGGAGAAGACCCTTGGGAACGTTTACGCCAACTCAAAGCCGCCATGCCCAAAACGCCACAACAAATGTTATTGCGCGGGCAAAACATTTTAGGTTATCGGCATTATGTCGACGACGTGGTCGATAAGTTTGTTGTGCGTTGTGCCGTCAATGGTATCGATGTGTTCCGTATTTTTGACGCGATGAACGATATGCGCAATATCGAACATGCCGTCAAAGCCGTACTCAACACCAACGCCCATGCCCAAGGCACTATTTCATACACCACCAGCCCAGTTCATACCTTAGATGTTTGGGTCGATTTGGGTAAGCAAATTGAAGACATGGGTGCGCACTCCATTTGTATTAAGGATATGGCAGGATTATTAAAGCCGTATGAAGCCTTTGAACTGGTCAGCCGCCTGAAAAAAAGCACCAAAATCCCCATCCATTTGCATAGCCATGCCACTACTGGCTTAAGCGTTGCCAGCCTTATCAAAGCCGCCGAAGCGGGTGTCGATAATGTCGATACCGCCATTTCCTCGATGAGCATGACTTATGGGCATAGTGCCACTGAAACCATCGTCGCCAGCTTGGAAGCCACCGAACGGGCAACGGGTTTGGATTTGGTCAAATTAGAAGAAATCGCCCATTATTTTAGGGACATCCGTAAAAAATACGCCCAATATGAAGGCAGCCTGAAAGGCGTGGACGGGCGCATTTTAATTTCCCAAGTACCTGGCGGAATGCTGACCAACATGGAAAGCCAGTTACGCGAACAAGGCGCGGCAGACAAGTTTGATGAAGTGATGCGCGAAATACCGCGTGTGCGCGAAGATTTAGGCTTTATCCCCCTGGTCACGCCAACCTCGCAAATTGTCGGCACGCAAGCAGTGATGAACGTGCTGGATGGTGAACGCTACAAAACCGTTACCAAAGAAACCGCAGGTGTGTTAAAAGGCGAATATGGCGCAACGCCAGCCCCCGTCAACAGCGAATTGCAAGACCGCGTTTTAGAAGGCAAAGCACCGATTACTTGCCGCCCAGCCGATTTAA
>JABFST010000240.1 GCA_013140465.1 Methylococcaceae bacterium | reverse complement strand
ATTGCCGCACTGTTTGCTGTTATTGCCCTTAGACATAAGTACGCCGATTTGTTTTCCTCCTACGCCCAATAAAAAAGTGCAGTAAAATAGCCCGCTTTACCGCATGACTTCGTCCATCTTTCATTACAACTAACTACCCATGAAAAACTATAAAATCGCAGTATTGGCCGGTGATGGTATCGGGCCTGAAATTACCCAAGAAGCCATTAAAGTGCTAAATCTTATTGAAGAGCGCAATGCCGTCACTTTTGAATTGCTGCCCGCCGCGTTTGGCGCTTGCGCATATTTTGAATACGGCGATGCGTTTCCAGAAGCCACTATCGCAATATGTGACCAAGCCGATGCCATCTTAAAAGGCACGATAGGCTTGAGCCATGAAGAATCCAAAAAAATACCCGTTGATAAACAACCAGAACGCGGTGCATTACTGCCGCTGCGCCGCCGTTACAACACCTACGCCAATTTCCGGCCTGTGTATTTGCCTAAGGCATTGGCGCACTTTTCGCCGCTCAAGCCTGAAATTATCGGCGAAGGCATCGACATTATCATGGTGCGCGAGTTGGTCGGCGGCTTGTATTTTGGCCATAAAGAGCGTGGCGTAGACGAACACGGCTTAAGATACGTCAAAGAAACCTTAGAATATGACGAAAATCAAATTAGCCGCATTTTGCACCAAGCCTTTAAACTGGCTTCCAAACGCAAAAAAGTGTTGCACAACATCCACAAAAGCAACGTCTTACAATCGAGCGTGTTGTGGAATGAAGTGTTGGATGAAGTGGCTGTGGCATATCCAGATGTCGAAGTCATCCATCAACTGGTTGATTCGGCTGCCACCAACCTGTGCTTAAGGCCCACACAATTTGATGTGATGGTCATGGAAAACATGTTTGGCGACATCCTCAGCGACCAAGGCGGCGGCATTTTAGGCTCATTAGGTCTGATGCCTTCGGCTTGCTTGGGCGACAACAAAGCCTATTACGAACCTTCACATGGCTCGGCACCTGACATTGCCGGCAAAAACATCGCCAACCCCTATTCCATGATAGGCTCGGTTGCGATGATGCTGGAGAACAGTTTTGACATGGCGGACGAAGCCAAAAATGTATGGGCGGCGATGCAAGGCGTGTTTGCCGATGGCTATTCCACTGCCGACTTGTCTAAATCCGGCAGTGGTGTGGTGATGATTAGCACCCAAGAATTTGGCGACAAAGTGGTTGAAAAACTCAGCCAATTGCCTAAGGTTTAACGCGGGGCTGGCGCAAGGACGCGCCTAGCCCGCCTTACAGATAGTCTCGTAAGCCTTGCTGATTTTCTGCGTTTTCTCTTTAGCCAACACCATCATCTCTTCCGGCAAGCCTTTGGCAACCAATTTGTCGGGGTGGTTTTGGCTCATCAGGCGGCGATACGCTTTTTTAACCTCGGCCTTGCTCGCCGATGGTGTTAGCCCCAACACCCCATAAGCATCGTGTAGGCTGTTTTTCTGGATAATATTGCGGGCATGGCCCTGAAAACGTTGCTGCGCTTGGATTTGGATTTTCAGGCGTTCATAATCAAAACGGGAAATCTTCAATTGTCCGCAAATACGCAAGAGCAAATTTTCTTCGGCAATGCTGATGCTGCCATCCGCGTAAGCCGCCTGTAGTTGGAAGCCCACAAACATGCGCAGCAAATCAACCCGGCGGTGGCATTCTTTATAAAACTGCGCCAACACCTCATTAAGCGGAAAATCAGCCTGTTTGCCGCGCTGGAACAAATTGATCGCAGTTGTGCGCATCTCGCTGGTCAAGCCCATTTCATCCATAATCCGCGTCGCGAAAGTAATCTCTTCGCGCGACACATGACCGTCAGCTTTGGCAATATGGCCCATAACCGAGAACGTGGCGGTAAAAAAAGCCATTTGCACGCGTTGTTGGTCGCCAATGTTCAGGGTTTCTTCAACGTGGATGCCGTCCAAGTTTTTGCCCAACTGATGCCCAAACGATGCGCCCAAAACCGCACCTAAAGGGCCACCTACAAAAAACCCAACTGCGCCTCCGACCACGGTGCTAAACCAGCTCATTGTTATCAATCCTGTTTCATAGAGAATAATGCTAAAATTATAGCATTAACCTTCTTAATCTTAGCGAGGACTCATGACCGCCCCCAACGCTTTATACCAATCAAGCCTGTCTTCCCTAAAACTGCGTGCGCGTGGCAAAGTGCGCGACATTTACGATATTGACGACCAACACATGCTGATTGTGGCCTCTGACCGCTTGTCGGCGTTCGACGTTATTTTGCCTGACCCTATACCCGGCAAAGGCCAAGTGCTGACCCGCATCTCCAATTTTTGGTTTGCACAACTACAGCATATCATCCCTAACCACCTCACCGACATCCCGCTGGCACAAGTGTTGCCCGATGCCGACGAACGTGCGCAAGTGGAAGGCCGCGCCGTCGTGGTCAGGCGTTTGCAGCCGCTACCCGTCGAAGCTATCGTGCGCGGTTATCTGATAGGTTCGGGCTGGAAAGATTACCAACGCACGGGCGCGGTGTGCGGCATAGACTTACCCGCAGGTTTGCAACAGGCGCAACAACTGCCAACGCCTATCTACACGCCGTCCACCAAAGCGGCGGTAGACCAGCATGACGAAAACGTCGCGTTTGAACACACCGTGGGCTTGATGGGGCAGGCACTTGCCGAACAAGTGCGCACCGCCAGCCTACAGCTGTATACCGAAGCCGCCAACTATGCGCAGCAACATGGCATTATCATCGCCGACACCAAGTTTGAATTTGGAGTTGATGATGACGGCGTTTTATATTTAATTGACGAGGCCCTCACGCCCGACTCCTCGCGCTTTTGGCCCGCCGACCAATACGCCGTGGGCATCAGCCCGCCTAGCTTCGACAAACAATATATCCGTGATTATTTGGAAACACTGGACTGGGACAAAACCGCCCCAGGTCCCTCCTTACCGCCCGAAGTGGCGGCTTTCTGTGCGCAAAAATAC
>JABFST010000370.1 GCA_013140465.1 Methylococcaceae bacterium | reverse complement strand
GGCATATAAACCCTTGGCGCTTACAGCACATGGCAGATACCTTCGTCCAAGCGGGCATGGTGGCTGATGACCATAAGCTACCCGGCTTTATGTATGTGCCTAATGCGGGCATCGACAAAGAAAAGCTGATGAACTACCTGATGGTGACGGGCATTTTTGCCGTTATCATTGGCTTGATTGCTGTCATTTTATATATCGCCTACCGCACTATAAAACGCGAAAATCAACGCGGTATGGCAATCGAACAAGAACTGCGCAGCCGCACCCACGAACTGGCCTTGCACAACCAAGTGCTTAGGCAAATTAACCTAGCTATAGAATTGCCGCAATTGCTGGATGAGTTGGCCTTGCATATTGAGTCTTTACACCCAGACATGATGTGTTCCATTTTATTGCTCGATAAAGAAAGCAAACGGCTGCTACATGGCGCCGCACCCAGCTTACCCGATTTCTACAACCAGGCTGTACACGGCATCATGATTGCCGAGGGCGCAGGGTCGTGTGGTACGGCGGCATATCGTGGTGAACGCGTCATAGTCGAAGATATACAGCAACATCCGTATTGGCAAGATTTTCGTGAAGTGGCCTTGCGTGCGGGCATTCACTCGTGCTGGTCACAACCGATCAAGGGCAGCAAAGGCGATATGTTGGGTACTTTCGCCATATACCACAAACAGCCCGCCACGCCCACCGACGAAGAAATCGCCTTAATTGAAAATTATGCCAACCTTGCCCAACTCAGCATAGAACATAAGCGTGCAGACAACGCCCTGTTGGAAAGCGAAGAACGCTTGCGTTTTGTGTTGGAAGGCAGTGACCTAGGTTTTTGGGACTGGAAAATTGACACCGACGAAGTGGAGCGCAATCCCGCTTCCGCCGCCATGTTGGGCTATAGCCATGAAGAAATAAAATGCACGACCACGGCCCAGCAATGGACTGATTTTATTTTTCCCGAAGACCGTGAAAAAGTCTGGCAATCCATCCAAGATGTGCTCGACGGACGCTCGCCGATACATAAGATCGAATATCGCATGATCCACAAAAATGGCAGCTTAAGATGGATTTTTGACCACGCCAAGGTGGTGTTGCGCGACCAAAGTGGGCATCCATTACGCATGAGCGGCATTCATGCCGACATTACCGAACGCAAAATGGCGGAAGCCGAACTGCGTATTGCGGCGGCGGCTTTTGAGCTGCAAGAAGGCATGATGGTGATGGATGCGGAAAATATCATCATTAAAGTCAACCACGCGTTTACGGCAATTACGGGTTATAGCCCCCAAGAAGCGATAGGCCGCGCACCACAATTGTTATTGCGTTCGGGCAGACAAAAAACCAGTTTTTACGCCGCGATGTCCGCTAGCATTGAAAGCACAGGCACTTGGCAAGGGGAAATTTGGAACCGCCGCAAAAACGGCGAGATTTATCCAGAATGGCACACGATTACGGTTGTAAACGGAGAAGATGGCAAACCTAGCCATTATGTGGCAACGCTGATCGACATTACAGAGCGCAAATCGGCAGAAGAAAAAATTCGCCAATTGGCGTTTTATGATCCGCTTACGCACTTGCCCAATCGGCGCTTATTGTTAGAACGCCTAAAACACAGCATAGACGTTGAACGCCGCACTGGCAAACACTTGGCGTTGTTAATGCTAGACTTGGACCGCTTTAAGGCCGTCAAC
The DNA here is from genome assembly GCA_013140465.1 of Methylococcaceae bacterium. Classification (GTDB taxonomy): domain Bacteria; phylum Pseudomonadota; class Gammaproteobacteria; order Methylococcales; family Methylomonadaceae; genus Methylobacter_C. The sequence goes on along the minus strand of JABFST010000370.1, from coordinate 1,309 downwards.
GACACCTTGGGTCATGGTGCAGGTGACGAATTGCTGCAACAAGTCGCCAAACGCATTACCGCGCGTCTGCGTGAAGTCGATGTGGTGGCGCGTTTGGGCGGTGATGAGTTTGTCGTGTTGTTGAAAGACCTTGCGCATACCGAAGACGCCGCGCGTATCGCCGAGGATATTGTCGCAGACTTAAGCCTACCGTTTGATTTGCCCCAAAGCGATGATGTGCGCATAGGTGCGAGCATAGGCATCAGCCTTTATCCACAACACGGTGACACGCCTGAAACCCTGATGGGTAACGCAGATACCGCACTCTACCAAGCCAAAGACCGTGGGCGCGGATGTTTTGCCTATTTTTCCGAGGAGCTGACGTTTGCGGCGCGCGAACGGATCGCACTGGAAACGCGGCTAAGACAGGCTATCGTCCAACAAGAACTGCGCGTCTTTTATCAGCCGCAAGTCGATATTGCCAGCGGTCGCGTGATCGGCGCAGAAGCCTTGGTGCGCTGGCAACATCCCACACAGGGCCTGATTATGCCCGGCCAGTTTATTCCATTGGCGGAAGAAACCGATCTGATTATTGCGATAGGCAGCTGGGTCTTTAATGAAACCTGCCGACAAGGCCGCCGCTGGTTAGACGAGGGCCTGTTGCCACTTACCTTATCGGTCAATGTCTCGCCGCACCAATTCCGTCGCCAAGACATAAACGCGCTGGTCGCCACGGTGTTGGATGAAACAGGTTATCCGGCAGAGCATTTGGCGTTGGAGATTACTGAAAGCGGGTTAATGGAAAACCAAGACAAGGCGATGGCTATCTTAAATGGCTTGCGCGAACAAGGCATACGCTTGGCAATAGATGATTTTGGCACAGGTTACTCATCGCTGGCTTACCTGAAATACTTTCCCTTAGATGTGCTGAAAATAGACAAGAGCTTTATTGATGACATACCCTATTTGCAAGGGGATATGGAAATTGCCTCCACCATTATCGCAATGGCGCACACCTTAGGGTTTAAGGTGTCGGCAGAAGGTGTGGAAACGCCAGAGCAACTGGCGTTTTTGCGTGAGAAAGGCTGTGACAGCTACCAAGGCCACCTTAACAGCTTGGCCTTGTCTGCCGAAGGTTTTGCGGCGATGTTGCGCCAATCTTAAACAAACGCATGAAAGTCTATAACCCCAGAAACCAGCACCTGATTCGTACGCAACCTTGGGCTGTGGCTAACAACCTGCACGGCTAAAAAACCGTGCAGGTAAACGCTATTAGGCTAAAGCCGCGACGATGGCGTTGCCCATTTCAACTGTGCCGTAAGGTGATTGC
>JABFST010000299.1 GCA_013140465.1 Methylococcaceae bacterium | reverse complement strand
AGGCCGCAACGATCAACAACACACAATCCGCGCCCAAGGCACGCGCTTCGTGGATCTGATACGCATCCACCATAAAGTCTTTGCGGATAACGGGTAGCGGGCAGCGTTCCCTGACCATTTGCAAATACGCTTCCGAGCCTTGGAAAAAGGTTTTGTCGGTCAACACCGACAAACAGGTCGCGCCATTCATCGCGTAATCTTGGGCGATATGTATGGGCTGAAAATCTTCCCTAATCACGCCTTGGCTAGGCGAGGCTTTTTTGATTTCGGCAATAATGGCGGGTTTTTGTGCCGTCACTTTGCTGAGCAATGCCTTATAAAATCCGCGCGGACGTTCTACGCCAGCGGCGATCGCATCGAGGTCGGCAATACTGAGGCCCGCTTTGCGTTTTTCAACTTCTTCGGCTTTTTTGTCAAGTATGGTTTTAAGGATGTCGGGGGTGTTGTTCATGATGTTGATACTTATAGGGTGTTGGAAAATGCGCACAAGGCATCAAATTTGGCTTTTGCCGCACCGCTAGCCAGCAATTGCCCCGCTAGAGTGATGCCATCGGCTAAAGAGCCACTTAGGTTGGCGGCATAAATTGCCGCACCTGCGTTAAGTTGTACGATGTCTTTGGCAGGGCCGGGCTGGTTAGCCAAAACACCCCGCACCATTGCCAAACTGGCGGCGGCATCTGCCACTGCCAACGCCGACAAAGGCGCAGGGTGAAAACCAAACTGTTCTGGGGTAATCGTGTAGCGGCTGACCACGCCGTCTTTGAGTTCGGCAACTGCGGTTGCCGAGGCGATGCTGATTTCATCAAGGCCATCGTCGGCATTCACAACCAGCACATGTTGGCTACCCAACTTTTTAAGCACTTCGGCAATAGGCTCTAACCAATGTTGGGCATACACGCCGATTAATTGGTTGGGTGCGCTGGCAGGATTGGCGAGCGGGCCTAAAACATTAAACAGCGTCCTGATGCCTAGCTCTTTACGGATGTGTGCCGTGTGTTTCATCGCCCCATGATGTTTGGGTGCAAACAAAAAACCTACGCCTAGCTCATGCACGCAACGCGCCACGGCATCGGCATCCAAATTCAGGTTTACGCCAGCGGCCTCAAGCAAATCGGCGCTACCGCAACTGCTGGACACCGAACGGTTGCCATGTTTGGCGACCTGCCCACCCGCTGCGGCAACCACAAAAGCGCAGGTCGTGGAAATGTTAAAGGTGTTGGCACCATCGCCGCCCGTTCCACAGGTGTCGATAATGTGCTCGCCGCTAATGGCGACTTTGTCAGCCAATTCGCGCAACACATCAACGGCTGCGGCTATTTCGTCTATGGTTTCGCCCTTGCAACGCAAAGCGACCAAAAAACCGCCGATCTGGGCATCTGTGGCTTTGCCGGACATAATCAATCGCATGATAGCGCGCATTTCATCAGGGCTAAGGTTTTGCCGGTTAAGCAGTTTGTTGAGGGCTAGCGGTAACAGCATGGGGACGGGGCAAGTTAAGAAAAAGGGGCGTAATCGGCCTTACGCAGTGAAGAGGGCATTGTAACATAATGCCAGTGCCGGATTTATGTGCGGTGTTGCAGAACGAGGATGGCGTGTCTGTGTGGCTTGCGCTTAAATCACCCCCAACCCTGGTTTAAAGGGGCTGAGGGTACTTAAGTTGTTTGCGGGTTTGCTTACACATTAAGCAATATCTAGTATAGTAGAAACTTTGGAATTTGCCTTGTGTACGGCGTTTATTTTGGCGCAAAAGTAACTTCTCATTAGCGGCAGGATAAAGACCTGCGAGGTTTATAAAACCTCGCAGGTCTACCGCCATTGCCCAAAACAAATGAGCATTTACGCGCTAAACCCCTAACCCGCTGTTTTTATTTATGATTAAGGAGCGTGCATGTCTAATGCTGCAACCCGGCCCACTTTTTCGGTCATTATCGCCAGTTATAATGCGGCATCAACGTTAGCAACCGCGATAGATTCGGTGTTGGCGCAAAGCTACCCTGCGGCTGAAATTATCGTGGTTGATGATGGCTCTAGCGATAATACGGCGGCAGTGGTCAGCCGCTATGGCGATGCTGTGCGCTATTTCCAGCAAGCCAACGCCGGGGTATCAAGCGCCAGAAACCAAGGCGCCAAATTGGCTACAGCTGAGTGGCTGGCGTTTTTGGATGCCGATGATGTGTACTATCCACAGCGTTTACAACTTCATGCCGAGTTATTGCAAAGACAAGCCGATTTGGATTTTTTAATTGCTGATTACCACTATGGGCGTGCTGATGGCAGCATCAGCAAACGCGCGTTGGAAACCACGGCCTTCGGTTTGGCAACCTTGGCAAAGCAAGACGATTATGCGTGCAGGGTGTTGGCAGGTGAAGACTTAGGGGCGTTAATCCCTGAGTATTTTGGGCATACCTTAACCTTTACTGTCCCCACTGCAAGGTTTTTGGCTTTGGGTGGTTATCCTTTGTCTTTTAGTATTGGTGAAGACCTGCATTTGTTGATACGGTTATGCGCCAGCAGCCAAAAAGTAGGCGTTTGTTGCCAACCGCTGGGGCTTTATTATGTGCATGACTCGGGTTTGATGCGCAGCAATCTGTTACAAGCACAAGTCGGCACAGTAGCAACCTTATCGTCGTTAAGTGCCGAACTGCGCGATGCCCCCGCCCCTATCCGCAAGGGGTTTGTGCGCGTGCTGGAAAATGCCCGGTTTGATTTGGCGACGGCCTTGTTGCGCCAAGGCCAGCATTGGCAAGCGGTAAAGGCGTTTTGGCCCGCCGTGGTCGCAGTACCTACGTTGCGCAGTGTGCGGATGTTGTTGTCGGTGCTTAAGGGCTGAAACGGGGCTAGCTTTCGGCCAAGGCATTGAGGTTTTCATCGCCTATGCGCGGCCAAGCGGTCAACACGGCTTTCACCACCGTGGCTAAAGGAATCGCAAAAAACACGCCCCAAAAACCCCACAAGCCGCCAAAAAACAAGATGGCGACGATAATGGCGATGGCATGTAAGTTGACGGCCTCGGAAAACAGCACAGGCACTAAAATGACCCCATCCAAGGCTTGGATAATGGTGTAGGCAATCACCAAATACATGAATTCATCACCGCCCAAACCCCATTGGAAATAGGCCACGCCCAGCACCGGAAAAGTCACGAGAGTCGCGCCTATGTAAGGGATGATGGCTTGGATGCCCATTAACACCGCCAGCAACATCGCGTAATTTAAGCCCATCGTCGCAAAAGTGGCATAGCTGACAAACCATAGGATAAAAATTTCGGCAAATTTGCCGCGTACATAATTGCCCAGCTGAATGTCCACCTCTTGCCATACCCGCACGGTAAGATGACGGTCCCTAGGCATAAACTGCACAAACCAGGCAATCAGCAAATCTTTGTCTTTTAGCAGAAAAAAAATCATCATCGGCACCAAGAACAAATACACCAGCGCACTGACGATGCCCACCACCGACGCGGCGGAAAACGACAGCACATTTTGCGCATAATTAAGCAGCTCGGTTTGTACCACGCCTATCAGCCGATTTATTTTGTCTACGGTAAACAGTTTGGGATACAGTTCGGGCAAGCGCATAATCCCTTTTTGCGCACTTTTGATGATGTCGGGTATATGTTGGATTAGCTCTATCGCTTGCTGCGACACCAACGGCAACAGATAAATCAGCAAAAATCCCAAGCACGCCATAAACACCGAAAACACTAGATAGACTGCCGCCAGCCTAGGCAGCCGCCGCTCTTCCAATTTGCTTATCAAGCCTTCCAGCAAATACGCCAAAACAATCGACGCAAACACAGGCATCAACAAATTGGATAAAGAGTAGATCAGCACAAAACTGACGATAAGGATAATCGCCAAGGCAATCGCTTGGGAATTGGGCAAAAAATGCCGGATAGGATCGGAAAAAAACCGTAAATTTACAAACCGTGTTTGGGTAGCCATTGTTTTTATTATTAATAGTGTGAGCTTAAGCCAGACATTTTACCTCCAATAAAGCATGGCTAGCCATGTTGTTTTTCAATTGTCATGGCTATCGCGTAAAATGTACGCTACACGACTATTCGGGAGTAAGTGATGCAATTTGATGTCTTCAATGGTGATGCTGACGGCTTGTGCGCCTTAGTGCAACTGCGTTTGGCCCAACCCATGCCGTCTACATTAGTGACCGGGGTTAAACGGGACATCCAATTGCTGGCGCGGGTATCAGCCCAACCCGGCGATAGTGTCACGGTTTTGGACATTTCCTTAAAAGCCAACCGCACCGCCCTAGATGCCTTGTTGCAACAAGGTGTGTCGGTGTTTTATGCAGACCACCATGAATCCGGCGAATTGCCCCAGCACCCGCAATTCAAGCACCTGATTGACACCGCCGCGACCACCTGCACCAGCTTGTTGGTCGATGCTTACTTAAACGGACAATACCGTGCTTGGGCCGTTACGGCGGCCTTTGGCGACAACTTAAGCAACAGTGCCAAAGCCGCTGCCCAGCCATTAAATTTGTCAGCAGCGCAACTGCAACAACTGCACGACTTAGGCGTTTGCCTCAACTACAACGGTTATGGCAACCACATCGACGACCTGCATTTTGCCCCCGACGCACTGTTTAAAGAATTGCTGCCTTACGCTTCCCCTTTTGACTTTATGGCTGACAACACCCTTATTTATCAGCAATTGTTATCCGGTTATGCCGATGACATGGCGGCGGCATTGCACACGCCACCCGAACACCAAACCGCCAACACAGCCGTGTTTATGCTGCCCAACGCGGCTTGGTCTAACCGCGTCAGCGGCGTGTTTGGCAACGAACTTGCCAACCAACATCCCGACCGCGCCCATGCCATAGTCAGTTATAATGCCAAGGGCGGTTATCAGGTCAGTGTCCGCGCCCCCCTAACCCGCAATGCGGGTGCTGACGAACTCTGCGCCAGCTTTGCCACAGGCGGCGGACGTAAAGGCGCGGCGGGCATCAACCACTTACCTGTTGCCGAACTGCCCACTTTTATTGACGCTTTCACCCACAAATACGCTTAACCGGCCCCTGCCATTTCCCCTTCCACACTTTCCTTCCTTACCACATGACAATAAAAAGCACGAATACCGTTTGGCATCATGCAACCATCAGCCGCCAAGACCGGGAACGGCTGCATAACCACAAAAGCGTTATCCTTTGGTTTACTGGTTTGTCGGGTTCAGGCAAATCTACGCTGGCCCATGCCGTAGAAGAACATCTGCATAAAATTGGCATATCCACTTTTGTCTTAGACGGCGATAATGTCCGTCATGGCTTATGCAGCGATTTGGGCTTTAGCGACAGCGACCGCGTGGAAAATATCCGGCGCATAGGCGAATTGGCGAAATTGATGATAGAAGCCGGGGTCATCACCTTAACGGCATTCATCTCACCCTTTAAGTCCGACCGCGACAACGCCAGAAAACGCGTACCGCATGGTGATTTTTTAGAAATCTATTGCTTATGCCCGATTGAGACTTGCGAACAGCGGGATGTCAAAGGGCTTTATAAAAAAGCCCGCGCAGGGGAAATCCCTTTTTTTACGGGTATCGATTCCCCTTATGAAGCCCCCGAACAACCAGCCCTGGTCGTCAACACCCATGAAGAATCGTTGGCAGAAAGTGTGCAACGGGTGATTGACCTGCTGGTGCAGCGGGGTGTTATCAAAAACATCGACGTAATTGCTTAAAGCCAAACCGCCACTACCGCCCCCCAACTTATTACCCTTGAACAACAATCACCCTTGAATCTCCTACTTACCTACATAACATAAGGAAAACACTATGATCCCTGTCATTTTATCGGGTGGTTCAGGCACCCGCCTTTGGCCACTATCGCGTGGACACTATCCCAAGCAATTTCTGCCTTTGGTGTCCGACCACACCATGATCCAAGAAACCGTGCTGCGCTTGACTGGCGTACAGGGCTTACAAGCCCCTATTGCGGTCTGCAACGAAGACCATCGCTTTATGATGGCAGAGCAACTTTGGGAAATCGGCATCAAACCCGCTGCGATTATCTTGGAACCTATGGGCAAAAACACCGCCCCCGCCGTCGCGATGGCGGCATTGACCGCCGCGTCTGAAGATGACATCTTACTGGTTTTACCCGCCGACCATGTCGTCGCCAACTTGCCCGCATTCCATCAGGCCATCGTCCAAGCCCAAGCCTTAGCCGAACAAGGCTATTTAGTCACTTTTGGCATCGTACCGACCGAACCGGAAACAGGCTACGGCTATATCCAACGGGCTTCTGACGCCCTGGGCGATGCCTATAAAGTCGCTGCTTTTGTAGAAAAACCCAATGCCGAAACGGCTGCCCGTTATATAGAAAGTGGTGATTTTTATTGGAACAGCGGCATGTTTGCCTTTAAGGCGGGCAGTTTTTTGCATGAGCTGGAAAAATTCAACCCTAAAATGTTGGCGAGTTGCCAAGCCGCCCTAAAAGCAGCCAAAGTCGATTTGGATTTTATCCGCTTAGACAAAGACCTGTTTGCCACCTGCCCATCCGACTCCATCGATTATGCAGTCATGGAAAAAACCGACAAAGCCGTGGTCATCCCTTTAGATGCGGGCTGGAATGATGTCGGTTCTTGGTCGGCGTTATGGGATGTCACCGATAAAGACCCGTTCGGCAATGCCATCAGCGGCGATGTCTTGACCGTAGACACCCAAAACTCTTTTATCCACGCCCAACACAAACTGGTTGCCGTTATTGGCGTACACGATTTAGTCGTCGTAGAAACCGATGATGCCGTCATGATTGCCGCCAAAGACCGCGTGCAAGAAGTCAAACAAATCGTCGAACAGCTGAAGGCTAAAAGCCGTAGCGAAGCCGACATCCACCGTAAAGCGTATCGGCCTTGGGGGCATTATGATTTGGTCGATACCGGCGAACGCCACCAGACCAAACGCATCGTGGTCAAGCCGGGCGCTAAGTTGTCGGTGCAAAAACACCATCACCGCGCCGAACATTGGGTCGTGGTCAAGGGTACGGCCTTGGTGACGAAAGGCGATGAAAAACTGCTCATCACCGAAAACGAATCCGTTTACATTCCCTTAGGCATCGTGCATTGCCTAGAAAACCCGGGTGTTATCCCGCTGGAAATTGTCGAAGTGCAATCCGGCAGTTATTTGGGCGAAGATGATATAGTCCGTTTTGTCGATCAATACGGGCGCATTTAAGCTTTGCTTGAGGATATCCGTCAGCACCAAACCTTTAGAGTACGCAGGAAGTAAAGCGAGATTAAATCCCCTCACCCGCTCCCTGAGGGAGCGGGTGAGGGAAGAATTATCAGCTTCGGACTCTTTAATCAAGGGAGGTCAGCTATACTTAATGCAGAGTTACGATTTATTTCCACCACAGGAGAAAACCCATGAGCAAAAAAATAACTAAAGCCGTTTTTCCCGTTGCAGGTTTAGGCACCCGATTTTTACCCGCAACCAAAGCCAGCCCTAAAGAAATGTTGCCGATAGTTGACAAACCGCTGATCCAATATGCCGTTGAAGAAGCGGTCGCGGCGGGCATAGACACAATGGTATTCATCACCGGGCGCAGCAAAAACGCGATCACCGACCATTTTGATAAAGCCTACGAACTGGAAAAAGAACTGGAAGCCAAGGGCAAAACCGAAATGCTCAAGCTGATACGCGACATTGTGCCGCCGCATGTCTCCTGCATTTTTATCCGCCAAGCCGAAGCCTTGGGCTTGGGCCATGCCGTGTATTGCGCCCGCCCTGTCGTCGGCGACGAACCGTTCGCCGTGATCCTTGCCGATGACATGATAGAAGACACAGGCCGTGGCTGCATGGCGCAAATGGTCAATCTGTTTGAACAAACGCACAGTTCCATCTTAGGCGTAGAACGCATCAATCCTGCCGACACCGCCAGCTACGGCATCGTTAAAATTGGTGAAGTTGCCGATAAGTCCGCGCCTGTCGAATTTATCGTCGAAAAACCCAAGCCCGAAGATGCGCCATCCAATTTGGCGGTAGTCGGACGCTATATCTTAACTCCCGCGATTTTTGACAAAATCAAAAAGACAGGCCGAGGTGCGGGCGGAGAAATCCAACTGACCGACGCCATTGCCGATTTGTTAAAAGATGAACAAGTTTTGGCGTATGAGTTTGAAGGCCACCGTTATGATTGCGGCTCCAAACTGGGATTTTTAATCGCCACGGTTGAACAAGCCCTGTTGCACACCGAGCTTAAAGATGACTTTTTGGCTTACTTAAAAGCCCTGACCAAAAAACACAATATTGCTTAAGCAAACCCGCAGGTGGCCTTAACTGCGCCACCTGCCCCCTTTCTGCCGCCTACCCAACTTACCCCATGCACGATCTTACCCAAATCCGCGCCCTCATCATCGACATGGATGGTGTGTTATGGCATGGCACCCAAGCGCAACCCGGGCTGCAAGCTTTTTTTCAGACCTTAGATGAGTTGGGCATACGCTATGTCTTGGCGACCAACAACGCGAGCCAAACCCCCGAGCAATACGTCAGCAAATTGGCGGGCATGGGCGTCACCTTATCTGCACAGCATATTTTGACCTCAGGCACTGCCACGGCAACGTATTTGAGTGAACACTATCCACCCGCAAGCACCCGGGTATTTGTGGTCGGCGAAGCGGGGGCGACCGAACCCTTAATCGAACGCGGCTTTACCCTGACCGGACTGTATGAAGTCAACAGCCCAAAACACCCCGAACAGCAAGGCGCGGACATTGTGGTTTGCGGCAAAGATGAAACCCTGAGCTGGGCCAAATTGGCGACCGCCACACTTAATATCAGTGCTGGTGCGCAGTTTATTGGCACCAACGGCGACACCACACTGCCCACAGAACGCGGCACTACGCACGGCAACGGTGCGATATTGGCGGCCTTACAAGTAGCGACAGGTGTCAGCCCCACGATTATCGGCAAACCCGAGCCTATCATTTACCAACAAGCACTTACATTGCTGGGGACTACGCCCGAAACGACCGTGGCTTTGGGCGACCGTCTGGAAACCGATATACTCGGCGCGGTACGCACAGGCATACGCAGCATTATGGTGTTGACGGGCATTTCTAGCGAGCAAGACTTAAGCACATCATCCTACCAACCCACTTGGGTGATGCCCGACATTGCCGCCGTCACTGCCGCATTGCGCCAGGCACACTCGCTAGACTCAGGGCGCACCTAAACATGCTTAGGCGTGACTAGCCCTAGCCATAAAACGCCACCGCCACCTTAACACCCTACAAGGACAGCCACCGCCATGAAAAAACTCATCAACGCCGTCGATACCTTGCTGGAAGAAAGCTTACAAGGTTTTGCCAAAGCCCATGCCGACATCGTCCAGCTCAACACCGCTCCGTATTTTGTGCGCCGCAAACAGCCCGCAACTCCCGGCAAAGTCGCTATCATCTCGGGCGGCGGCTCTGGACACGAACCCTTACACACGGGCTTTGTCGGCCTAGGCATGTTAGATGCCGCCTGTCCCGGGCAAGTTTTCACCTCGCCCACGCCAGACCAAATGCTGGCGGCTGCCGAAGCTGTCGATGCTGGCGGCGGTGTGTTGTTTATCGTCAAAAACTATGCGGGCGATGTGATGAACTTTGAAATTGCCGCCGAACTGTTAAGCATCCCCAGCGCCAGCGTGTTGGTCAGCGATGATGTGTCGTTGCCCAAAAGCCATAGCACTGGGCGGCGGGGCGTGGCGGGTACGCTGTTTGTGGAAAAAATTGTCGGTGCGGCGGCAGAACAAGGTGCCGATTTGGCACGCTGTGTAGCCTTAGGTGAGAAAGCCAACCGGGTTACTGCGTCTATGGGCGTAGCCCTGAGCAGTTGCACCGTACCCGCATTGGGCAAGCCCACGTTTAGCTTGGGGGATAACGAAATGGAAATGGGCGTGGGCATACACGGTGAACGCGGTCACGCAACCTTGCCCTTAACGGATGCTACATCGATTGTCGAACACTTAGCCAGCCACATCGACCAAGACTTAAACCCGCAACCTGGGCAATCGGTGCTGCTGCATGTCAACGGCTTTGGCGCCACACCGCTGATGGAACTGTATTTGGTTTATGAACTTGCCGCACAATTTTGGGGCCAACGCGGCATCCACATTGCCCGCTCATTGGTCGGCAATTACACCACGTCTATAGACATGGCGGGCTGTTCCATTACCCTAAGCTTATTGGACGACGAACTGTTGGCCTTATGGGATGCCCCGGTACATACCGCCGCCTTACGCTGGGCTTGCTAAGTGTTCGGACAACACCGCCACAACCGCACAAATCATTAACTGCGCGGTTTTGGCGCCCGCATCAATATGGCCTAAGCTGCGTTCTTCCAAAAATGAGGCCCGTCCTTTAGTCGCCACCATATCGCGGGTAGATTCCATACCCGCGACGGCAACCGCCGACACATTTTCCAACACCGTCGGCAACGCCATGCCC
>JABFST010000283.1 GCA_013140465.1 Methylococcaceae bacterium | reverse complement strand
AATCCAAACTCAATGCCACTATTAAGCAAGCGGCACTGGCGCGTAACAGTGAAGGCCATACCGCCAATGGCTTATATAAGGCGACTTATTTAAGTTATGCCGAAATTTTGCAAGATGACCCCTTGCGTGCCGACACCTTATACCAGTGGGGTTTTGCTTTGCTGCACCAAGCCAAAACCAAGGCTGCCGACGAAGCGGGCAAAATTTATCAGGATGCCATTGAAAAATTTGCCTTTTGTTTGTTGATAAACCCCTATTATTTGGGTGCGGCTATTAATGGCGGCGTGGCGTATATGGATTTGGCAAGGCTCAAGCAAGTGCCGCCGGATGACAGGTTATACGATATGGCTAAAATCCAGTTTGATAAGGCCAATAGCATCCAAGCCGGCACGGCGTCTTATAATTTAGCGTGCATCTATGCCTTGCGGGGCCAGCATGAAGCCAGCCTAAAAGCCTTGGAACATGCCCGCGATAAAGTCACTTTGCCAGATGCCGAAGAAATCCTGAATGATCCTGACTTGGCGGGGATTGTGGCTTTAGACTGGTTTTTGGGCTTTATGGACAGTTTAACCAAAAAAGCCGAAGCCGATGTCCAAGAAGCCCAACAAGCCGCCGTTAAAAAAACCGATTCCAAATGGGTGCTAGTGGATAGGACGGCGGAGTTGGCGGACGACGACCAGCCTGAACAAGAACCACGCACAGAAACCGCTGCAGCGGCAGATGAACCCAACGACGTGGTGTCCGAAACAGCAGCAGATGAACCCGTTGACGCGGCATCCGAAGCAAGCGCCGAAGACAGCAAACCCGCAACCGAGAACAGTTAGCGGTAACACGCCGCCAATACGGCACGCAAATGCGCTAGCCCTAAGTGGCGAGTGAGTTGTATATTGCGTTGCGGGATATTTTCAGCATCTGGATAGTGCTCGACCGCATAGTCTATGCTGGTTTCCCGCAACAAATGCAGCATAGGATAGGGCGAGCGGTTGGTGTAATTGGCAGGGTCGTCTTGCGCGGCTTGGTCAAAACAATAATCGGGGTGAAAGCTCGCCAATTGGTAAATGCCTTCATAGCCCTGGTCTATCAACAAATCTTCCGCGACCGCCAAAAAATCCAGATAATCGTCAAATGCCCTAAGGCTAGGTTCATAAATAAGTAAAGTCGTGCTGGTGTCGGCATGGCTGTCTAAATACGCACATTCCTCTATCAGCTGCATCAGGCTGTGTTCTAAGTCAGTACCCCTGTTTACGCAATAGCGGATACGCCCGCGCTCTTGTTCATGTTGGGCAAACGGACAAATGCTGTGTTTAATGATGAGTGTTTTTAGCCAGTTTTCGGTATGGCTAATCAGTTGTTGGTCAGTGGTCATAATAGGCATCAATGGGAAAGAAGGTGGCCTTATTAATAGCGTATGCCCAAGGCCGTTGCACACTGCCATTAAACGGCTGGCATCGGCTCTCGGCGTTTAACGGCCTAAGCCGCACTATACGCCAGTACCGCCCAAATAGACATGGCACAAATTCGGCCTATCCAGCTGGATTGCATCGCAATAGCCGTGTTGCGCCAGCGGTGGATACCCAACCCACCCGCCATAGCACAAACCAAGGATATTTATTTGCTATCAAGCACTTCTATGGCATCATGACTAACGTCCAAGCAGCCGTTCTTGGCGGTTGTGGTAAAATTTGTATTTTGCTACTATAGAAACCAGCTTAAAAATCAAAAGTTAATGACGATGACTGATACTAAAAAAGTGTGCGATCTGTGCGGGTTGACCGTAGAAACGCCGGGTTTTACATTGGTGACGAAAGAAGGTGATAAAGCCTTTTGTTGCGAAGGTTGCAAAGGCATTTATCAATTATTGAATGAAGATCAGCTTCTGCCGGAGTCTGACGAAGACTGACGGCGCACTAAGGAAATCTTATTATGAAGCATGCACACCACGCTGTGGCTAAAGAAATGGTTAAAGGGTCTATGAGTTTATCTACAGTACATACGGGGAAAAAGCTAATGAGCAATATCGGAAAACACCCAGTTTTGGTTTTTGGTTTAGGGCTAGCCGCTGGCTACCTAGTCTATAAATACCGCAAAGAAATCATTGCCAACACCACTAAAGTGGTGGATGCGGGCAAAGATTTTGTCCTACAACAAAAAGAAAACCTAGAAGACATCGTTGCCGAAAGTAAAGAATAAGACCTGAAGGTTTTTTTATTGAACGAATAACGCCAATGACGGGTGTTCTGTGTTTATATACAGACCACCCGTTTTGTTTTTCTAGGGATTTTATTAATGTCTATCCAAAAAGAATTTGTGCTGCGCTATCGTGAGGACGGGCATGTCAGGTTCCAAATTCCGGCTGCGATTTGTCATGCAGATGTTGCCAAGGCTGTCAGCCTAGGCATTAGCTCAATTGACGGCGTGTACCGCGTCAACCTGTACCGCAGCCAGCAAAAATTATCCATCCGTTATAACGAAGCGGCCTGTGATTTTACAACCTTAGCCAAACGCTTATACGCATTGCTGGCGGAGCTGGAAAAATCCGGCGGCTTAGAACCCGCGCCTATCCCCAAAACTGCGGTCTTTAAAGAAAAACTAAAAGCCAAGTTCGACGGCTTTAAGGCGACGCGCTGGGTGAAAGAAAAATGGGGCGATGCCAAAGAAACTGCGCAAGCCGCCAAAATCATCACCAAAATCGGTATGAAAAAACCCGCCGCTTTTGTCAAAGACCCTGAAAAAGCCATTATCGATTTTTTAAACGATATTCTGGTGTTGTTTTTAATCCGCCTCCATTGGACGGAAATTACCCAATCTTGGCTAGTCAAGCCGTTTAAATACCGTTATGAATGGATGGCTTTGTTTTACATGTTCTTTTTGCTGGTGCGTTCGCGCAAGCAAAAATAACAGCCGTGCAAGGCCGCTAGGTCTTGCACGGCGTTTAAAACCCGCCACTGTTACCCCTTTTGCTGACTGCTGATGATTGCCGCCATGGAAATTCCCGCCACATCCCCAAAAAACTTCACGCTGGTGCATCAGTTAAAACGGCGCATCCGCATCATCTCGCCGTTGTTAAAAAATCAGGCCGAACGCAGTTATATCTTTGAAATCCTGCTAAAAAAACGCCCCGAAATTAAACGGGTGCGGTCTGTTTTTGCGATAGGCTCGGTCGTGATTGAGTTTGATCCGGCGCATTTGCCCAAAAAAAACCTGCTGATTTTACTGGACGCCATACTGGGTAATATCGCCAAAAAACAAGCGGACCCGCAGCATCAGCGCAAGCCAGCGTTTGACGGCCCCGCGCAAGAAATTGACTTGGCGGTTGAAGGCATGACCTGCGCATCATGTGCCTTACTGATTGAGATGGTGCTAAAACGCGACCCGCGCATCAAAACGGCTAGCGTCAACTTCGGCACCTCCACCTTAACCGTACACGGGCAATTGGCAAAAACCGACGTCGGTGCAAAAGTGGCGACTTTGGGTTACAAAACTTATGCGATGGATACCTTGTCGCAACGCAAAAACCTTATCGACAAAGAACAGCAACGAATTATCGATGCCAAAAGCCGCTTTTTATGGTCGGCGGTGTTAAGTTTGCCTGTAGTCGTCGTAGGTATGGCGATGCCCGCCAGCCGTTGGCTGCACTGGCTGCAATTTACCCTGACCACGCCTGTGGTGTTCTGGTCAGGGGCTAGTTTTTTCGCCAAAGCGTGGCGGCTCGCCAAGCAGCGCACTGCCAATATGGACACCTTAATCGCCTTGGGCGTAGGTTCGGCGTATGGCTACAGCTTGCCGTCCTTGCTACGCCAGCGCGGGCATATCTACTTTGAAGCCGGAGCCGCCATCATTACCTTTGTGTTATTGGGCCGCTATCTGGAAGAACGCGCCAAAGGCAAAGCGGGCGAGGCTATCCGCAAACTGGTCGATTTACAACCGCAAACCGCCACGCGTCTCCGCGATGGCATAGAAACCGTCATCCCGGTCGATGATTGCGTCGTCGGCGATATATTGCTGGTGCGCCCAGGCGAAAAAATCCCCACCGACGGTTTGGTCGTGCAAGGCGTATCGACAGTAGATGAGGCGATGGTGACGGGCGAAAGCTTGCCTGTAGTCAAAGACATCGGCCACAAAGTCATCGGCGGCTGCGTCAACGGCACGGGCGTATTGCGCATTCAAGTCACTGCCGTGGGCATGGACACGGTACTGGCGGGCATTGTGCACATGGTCGATCAGGCCCAAGCCACCAAGCTGCCTATCCAAAAACAAGTCGATAAAATTTCCGCCGTGTTTGTGCCCAGTGTCATGGTGTTGTCAGGACTCACCTTAGTGGGCTGGATGCTGGCGGGCGCACCGTTTGCTTTTGCTTTTGGCAATGCCATTACCGTGTTGCTGATCGCATGCCCTTGTGCCTTGGGCTTGGCAACGCCAGCGGCGATTATGGTCGGTGCAGGTCAAGCCGCTAGTTTGGGCGTTTATATCCGTAATGGCGAAAGCCTAGAAACCGCCGCCAAACTCAATGTGATTGTGTTTGACAAAACTGGCACGATTACCGAGGGCAAACCGAAAGTGACCGATTTGCTATCGGTTTCGGCATTAAGCACCACCGAAATCATCAGCCTAGCCGCATCCGCCGAAAACAACTCCGAACACTTTTTGGCAAAAGCCATCGTCACTTACGGCAAAGAACATTTTATCGATTTGCAAGAATGCAGCCATTTTTATAGCGAAACCGGACGCGGCATAGCCGCCACGGTCGCTGGCAAAGAGGTGTTGTTGGGCAATAAGGCGTGGTTAGCCGAACGTGGCGTGGTCGCCGATAGCTTATTAGTGGTTGCAGGTGATTTTGGCGACCAAGGCAAAACCCCGGTGTTTATGGCGATAGACGGCACTGCCGCCGCTGTGTTTGGCATCGCCGACAAACCTAGGCCACAAGCCTTGCAAGCCATCAAGCACTTGCAACAAATGGGCATCCAAACCCTGATGGTGACTGGCGACACCGAAAAAACCGCCAATTACATCGCCGCGATTGTTGGCATTGAAACCGTGGTCGCCAATGCCAAGCCCGAACAAAAGCTGGCAATCATCCACCAATACCAAAAAGACGGCAAACATATCGGCATGATTGGTGACGGCATTAATGACGCGCCGGCATTGGCAGCGGCAAATGTCGGCTTTGCCATTGGCACAGGCACGGACATTGCCATAGAAGCCGCCGACATGACCCTGGTCCACGGCGACATCACCAAAGTCACCGATGCCATCCAGCTCAGCACCGACACTATCCGCATCATCAAACAAAACTTATTTTGGGCATTTGCCTATAACGTCATTGCCATCCCCGTAGCCTCTATGGGTAGGCTTAACCCAATGATTGCCTCTGCGGCAATGGCCTTAAGCTCGGTGTCGGTGATCGTCAACTCGTTACGGCTCAATAAAAAAACGGACTAATTATGGATCATTCAACAATGGATCACTCCACGATGGACATGGGTATGCAGCACGTCGCAGCAGCGGCGGGCGGCTTTGACTATGGCCTGGCGTTTATGGCGGGGGTATTGGGCAGCGGACATTGCTTAGGCATGTGCGGTGCGTTGGTGTCAGGGTATTTTATGAACTCCAGCGCAACCCGCAGCTATTTGCCGTATTTTATGTACCAAGTAGCGAGAATATCGGTGTACACACTGGTCGGTTGTATCGCCGCCGCCTTGGGCTTTGTGCTGGTATCCAGCGGCATGTTCGGCAAAGTCCAAAGCATCTTGCAAATGTTTATCGGCGCAGTAGTCATCATCTTGGCCTTGGGCATTTTGGGCTGGATACCCTTGCAAGGCTCGGTGCGGCTGATACCGATGAAGTTATTGCGCAAAGGCTATGCGCAATCCCGCACGCGCGGCCCGCTATTGGGCGCGATGATGGCAGGTTTGCTGAACGGGCTGATGCCCTGCCCCTTAACCTTTGCGATGGCGGTTAAAGCCACCTCGGCCGTCAGCATCAGCGAAGGCGGTTTGTTAATGCTGGCTTTTGGCGCAGGCACCTTGCCGACTATGTTATTTGTCAGCGTCGCATTTGGCAAAATGAACGCGCATTTTAGGGGGCTGATGCTTAAATTTGCAGCCCTGATTATGATCGTCATGGGCTGCAACACCATTTACATGGGCTTGTCCTTTTATGTCGCCGAAAGCTTTCAGCACCATAATTTCTTGCACGACATTAAAAACCAAATTGATACCGTCATCACCTTGCTGTTACAAATGCTGGCCTATTATGCCGATATGATTAAAAGCATACAGGGCAGTTAGCTTGTTGCCTAAGCCATGCTTAGGCACAGCAAACTTGGTTTTATCATCCCTGGCAATGTCCTTAGCTGTTGCCCGCTTCACAACCTTCACCAAAATAGACCCTTTGTGATTTTAACTGAGCCATATCACCTGTTTTTAGATTTAAACAGGTGATATGGCCTAGTTATGCGTTGCAATCCCCCACGAGTCCCCCCTATAAGTTGCGTAAAATATTGAAATTTTAAACGTAAACACCCGCAAAAAAGCTTCTGTAAGATTGGCCTGATAATTGCATAGTAGAAAGGTTGCCTAGCGGTGCAGCACCCGCCTTTTACGACTGGTGTTGTTGCCGCACATGCTGCGATCATTCTGGCTATGGCAATGCCTATAAAAATCATAAGTAACTATTCAGAGCGACTTCTAATAAGTCAAATTTACCGTAGGCTGAGCGGAGTCGAAGCTGGTTTGTTCGCTTCGACTCCGCTCAGCGAACGGCTGTTCCGCCCCGGATGCTGAATAGTTACAATCATAAAACCATCACTATCAGGAGCAATAACCGATGCAGAACCACAATAAAACTAGCCCGCCGTTGGCGATATGGGCTTTTTTAGGTGCTATGTCGCTGTTTTGGGGGAGCGCCTATGCCGTTCCCAAAATCAGCATCAGTAGTGCCGCACTTAACAAAAATGGCGTATTAGCGGTAAAAGGCAGCTTTAGCGTCGCTAAAGGCGAGGCTGTGCCGCACGATAAGCAATTGCAATTATTGCATGGTGACGGCGGCGTGTTAGGCAATGCCTTACTCAACACCAACAGCAAACAAAACTTTAGCTTTACCATCCCAAAAGATCAGGTGGGCGTTAAGCCGTGTTCGGTTAGCCTGAGTGTCGCGGGGCTCACTGCCAGCAAAAACGTGGCGGGTGCGCCTAAAGATTGTAGCCTGATACCAACATGCCAAATCGTTTCCCCCAAACCCACTCAAGAGCTTGCGTCTGGCGTAGGCAAACCCCTCAGCTTTAAAGGCGCGGCTCAATTAAAAGATAAAAAAGCGGGCCCGTTAAAATATGAATGGGACTTTTCCGGCGGCGCAGTAGGCCAGCCTATGGCCTTAGGCTTAGGACGTTTTTATGGTGATGGGCACCCAACCAGCACCGATGCCACTGTCACCTTTGTGCGCGATGACAGCTACTACCGTACCCGCTTTATTGCCACCGATGCCAAAGGCCGTCGTTGCGAAGCCAGTATGATGGTTAAAATCGGCGATCCAGTTTCTGGGCCGGCCTCTGCCAAAGCCTTGGCGGATGCGTCAGTCAAATCCGCACCGCTACGCGGTAACGAACTAAATGGCGCCGCGAATGAGGTTGTGGTGCTGCCTTTCGGCGAATGGAGCATGAGCCATGACGGCGATATGAAGTCGGTACGCAACGGCTATATGTCATGGAATCCTATGACCACCTCGATGAATGCCTATGCGTACAAAAAAGCCCTTAAGCCAGTATCGCTAGGGATTGATGCCCTGCAATTGCGCTATAGTGCCGCCTCCAACCCATTTGATCCGGTAGGTGCGCAGTCGATTAACACCACCAGCCGCAACTATCCGCTGACGGCGGACAATGATTTGTTTAGTGCCGCTATCCAAAAAACTGACATTTGGAATCTCTCCGGCGACCGCAGCAAACGCGAACCGGGTAGTGCCGCCTATACCATTATCGACAACCTGAAAGATGCCAGCGGCAATCCCGTCACTTATGATGTCGATACCGCCGCCTACCGCAAAGCCTCTTGGATTTTAGACCGCTATTTTACCTTTAGCATCCCAGATCCGGCGAACCCGGGCAAAACCAAATCGGTAGCCGGTATAGAGCCAGAAATTGACGAAGGCCCCATACGCGCGTATTCAAACAATGGCGTAAAAACTGTCGTCAACGACCCTAATAACCATGTAGACCACGGGCGTTATATGCCGGGTAAGGCCAAGCCTTATGAAGTCAACGAACCCCAAGCGTTTTCAACGGCGGCGGGTATCAGCACGATGACTACAATGGGATCCACCTCCATGTCGGGCGTGACTGCACCAAACGCCACAACCACTGTCATCGATGACCGCTGGAAAGCCAGCCAGATCCCTATTACGGGTATAGACGACCAAGGCCGCGACAATCCCTTTAATCTGTTGCGAGTTGAAGCGGTGGATAAAATGGGCAATATTGTTGCCAAAACCGACGGTGTATTATCTTCCGGCCGTGACTTTCATTGCCGCGAATGCCACGCCAAAGGCGGCCTCGCCGCACCTAACAACCCGCCACAAACCAAGGCCGCCTGCCGTGGTAGTGCCTTTGGTTTGGTCTCCGATGCCCGCCGTGTCGCCAATAAACGTGCGCCTTATCCGGCTTGCGAAGAAAAGCCCAGATTATTCAGCGTTGCTGATATGGGCGGCATACCCGGCAATCCTTTCGATGAAGAATACGTCGCAGAAATGAATGCCGAGAGCTTGCATGAGTTCTATGACGGCTTTTATATGTTCACCCATATTCAACATGGCACAATCAATTCCACCACAGGTAAAGTCAATGGTGACCGCGCGATGAACTGCTGGGGTTGCCATTTTTCCGCCTATCAGGCCGACAGTTTTGGCAGGGCTTGGTCAGATGGCGGACGCAACAACATCAACGATGCGGCTTTTTACCCCGACTATTCAGTATCCATGCACCGTTTTCATGGTGAGTTGGAATGGAATGAAGCGAAAGACGGCATTAAACGCGTCGCCAGCGGTATGTATGCCCGTTTTGATTGGCGCAGCGGCACCAAAAAACGCGCCGCCAACGCCAACTTAAACCCTAACACCTTGTTTCCGGTGTTCGACAAAAACGGCAAGCAACTGCCTATGGAAGAAAACTGCCTAAAATGCCACGGTGGCAAGCGCGAACAGCATTACCGTGACCGCATGTTTACGGCGGGTGTGACTTGCTACGACTGTCATGGCGATATGTTGGCGATGGGTGGTGCGTTCACCAAAACCGACGGTAGACCGGGTGTTAAAGATCCGACCAGTGCCACCGACACCAGCGGTGAACGGCATGATTTGTTCCGCACCCCTTGGTATGACGAACCGGATTGTGGTTCTTGCCATACCGGCAAAGGCAAAGAAGCCGTGCTGAAAACCGCGTTTGATCCCTTGCAACCCGCACAAATGAGCCGCAAACCGGATTTGACTAATCCCGATGCCGCGCGTTTTGCCGTTGTGCCGCATGTCAAAAAAACCGTCACCATGACGGCGACCAAACCCTATAACTTGGTCACGCAAGCGTTTGAAAGTTTTGATGAGCCACTGGTCATCGACGCACCCGTATTCCGTGCCGGTAAAGATACCCACGGCAATGTCGCGTGTGCCGCATGTCACGGCGCGGCGCATGAAATTTGGCCGAACCGCGATCCTAAAGCCAATGACAACGTGACCGCCGTGCAGTTACAAGGCCATACCGGGACCATTCTGGAATGTAATGTTTGCCATACCGCCGACGCGTTTAAAATCGAAACCGATTTGGATGGTGGCGTATACAGCGGTACCAGCAAAGCGGGCATTTTGGGCGGGCCGCATAATATGCACCCGGTTAATGACCCTTACTGGTGGAAAACCGCTGGCGATGGCACTAAAGGCGGCTGGCATAACAACTATGCCAAAATCGCGGGCGAAAAAGGCGAAGACCAATGTGCGGCTTGCCACGGCAGCGACCACAAAGGCACGCGCCTATCCAAAACCCCTGTGGAAAGGGACTTTATCAACGAAAAAGGTAAAGCCGTCCATGTGGCAGCCAATACCCCGATCAGCTGCGATCTTTGCCATAGCATAGAAAAAAGCTGTACCGCATCACCAGCGGCGGCGGGGTGCGGTAAGTAACTGGCGTACCCAGAAGCGTGACCGAGGTGCTGTAGCGGCGATAGCTTTTGCCTAAAGCGCAAGTTAGCGTTGTTACAGAGCCTCGTTGCAATAAACAAAAAAACCCACGCCGCCTAAAGGTTGCGTGGGTTTTTTTATGGTCGCCGTTTTGTGTGCGCTGTTTACGGGCTTATCATTTAGTAAATTTCAGCACTTTGGTTAACGGGCTGAGATTAATTTCGTCCACGACCATTTCCGGGCGCGATGCCAACACATACGCGACTGCCGCCGCCACATCTTCGGGCTGTAGGGCGTTGCTGGGG
>JABFST010000415.1 GCA_013140465.1 Methylococcaceae bacterium | reverse complement strand
CCGTAGACTTGTACGATTACAAGCCGCAACTGATTAAGCTGGCGGGCCAAGAAGTGCCTGCCTCATTCTTAAAAGGCATTAAAACCAGTACCCAAGGCGGTGTGGGCAAACTGTTCGCCTCAAAACGGACTTGGAAACAACATGGCGAAAGCGGTGCATGGTTTTCCGACTTGTTGCCCAATTTGGCACAACACGCCGACAAAATGGCGTTTATCAAATCCAGCGTGACTGTCGGCGCGACCCATGACATTTCTATTTTGAAATTGAACACAGGCGGCTTAAACCCAGGCCGTCCTTCTTTGGGCGCGTGGATCCACTACGCCTTAGGTACCGCCAACCCAGACTTGCCCGCGTATGTGGTGTTATACAACGGTAAGCGCGAACCGACAGGCGGTTCTATCAACTGGAGTTCAGGCTTTTTGCCCGCAGTTTACCAAGGCACTGCGTTCCGTCCTGGCGATTCCCCCATCTTGTATTTGGATCGCCCAGCAACCGAAGCGGTTAGCCAGCAAGGCGACAACCTTAATTTGTTGAAATTATTGAATGAGCAAAAAGACGCGGCATATCCTGGCGATACCGAACTGCAAGCGCGGGTGCGGGCTTACGAACTGGCTTCTCGGATGCAGTCAACTGCGCCTGAAGCCGTCGATTTAAGCAAAGAAACCGAAGCCACCAAAAACCTGTATGGCTTGAATGATGATGTCACCAAAGGTTATGGCACAAGCTTGTTACGCGCCAGACGTTTGGTTGAACGTGGCGTGCGCTTTATCCAAGTCGTGTCTGGCCCTACCGACGTGGCTGGCGATAGCCGCAATTGGGATGCCCACACCAATTTGGAAGAAAACCACGGACAACATGCGCGCGCCGTTGACAAGCCGATTGCGGGCTTGTTGGAAGACTTGAAGTCGCGCGGTTTGTTGGATTCCACCTTGGTGGTGTGGACATCTGAATTTGGGCGTACCTCGTATGGACAAAGCGGCACAGGCCGCGACCATAACGCTTGGGGCTACACACAATGGATGGCGGGTGGCGGCGTAAACGCAGGTTATACGCATGGTGAAACCGACGAGATAGGCTTACAAGTCGCCGACAAGAGCAAAGCCGTAGACACTTACGATTTGCACGCGACGGTGTTAAACCAATTAGGCTTAGACCACTTGAAACTGATCTATAAACACCAAGGCCGTTCAGAACGCCCAACAGTGGTGTATGGCAAGATCATCAAAGAGTTGTTGGCGTAAGCGTACCCAAACAGCAGGCGGGCGGTTGCCGTTCGGCAACGCCACGAGGGACACGTTTTAAAGCGTGTCCCTATCCTGATAACGGCCTTTATTACCCTCTATCCATTCATTTAAAAACCCAGTTGGGACGAACGACCCTTAAGGATTACCCTCATGCGCAAAACTCTCCACCTGTGCGGACTCATTTTTATGCTGGCTAGCGGCCTGGCCTATTCAGAAGCAGAATTTGATTTTGAAGAACTGATGGAGTCCATCGACACCAACTCGCATAATTTACAGGGCAATATTGCCACAAAAGATGCTCCTGCCACGATTGCCCTCGCCAAAGAAATGCAGGGTCAGTTTAAGCTCGTTGAAGGCTATTTTGCCAAACGCGGCAATGCCAATGATGCCGTCATCGATGCCAAAAAATATGAAGACCTCGCCGCCGACATTGTTAAATTTGTGGAAGCAAGCGATTTTGACTCGGCTTCCAACAAGGCGATTGAAATTTCCACGGCTTGCGACACCGCTTGCCATGACACCTACAAACCGCTGTAACCCAGCCCTAGACCCTTCCTGATCCTTATGAAACGCTTATTACTCACTGGTTTATTGTCTGTCAGCTGCGCCTTGCCCGCCGTCGCGGCCCTTAAGGTTGGCGATGCCGCACCTGATTTTAAAACCCAAGCTTCGCTCGCGGGCAAAGCCTTTGACTATTCGCTGCAATCGGCCTTAAGCAAAGGCCCTGTAGTCGTGTATTTTTATCCATCGGCATATACAGGCGGTTGTAATATTCAAGCCCATACTTTTGCGATAAATGCCGATAAGTTTGCCGCCGCCCATGCCAGCATTATTGGCGTATCGCTGGATAGTATCGACAGATTGAACGATTTTTCTAAAGACCCAGACTATTGCGCGGGCAAGGTCGCGGTTGCCGCCGACGTGGATGGGACTATCGCCAAATCCTACGACTTGGCTATCAGGCCACCTGCCGAAGGCAAAAAAGATTCGCGTGGGGTAGATCTGCACCACGGATTTGCTGAACGCACGACGTTTATTGTGACACCCGACGGCAAAATAGCCGCGACTTTATCAGGGCTAAAACCCGCCGAAAATGTGGCTAAGGCATTGGAGACCGTACAAGCACTGGCGGCGACGGCCTCTGTTGCGCCTTAAGCATGGTTATAGCAGGACGGGGCGGTTTTGGGTTGGGTTGTTAGTCAGCTTTAGCTTGTCCACCACTATCAAGTCTGTCGCCGCCGACTACCGTGTGGAGGGCCAAGCGGTCGCAGATGCCAACCGTTGTTTGGAATGCCACGGCAGTGACGGTTATAGCAGCGATGCCAAAATCCCTCATCATGCCGGTCAACTCAGCGCGTATCTTGTTAAGCAACTGGATGATTTTCAATCGGGGGCGCGTCAGCACGAAACTATGACCCTGATGGCAGAAGACTTGACGGCGGGCGAAATAGCGCAAATTGCGGGCTATTTTGCCAGCCTAGGCCAGATGCAAGGCGAGGCCATCGCTAGTTTGGAAACCAGCAAAAACCTGTTTGCACAGGGCGACCCCGCCAGAGGCATCAAGGCTTGCGCCAGTTGTCATGGCGACCGTGGCAAAGGCCGGGTGGCGGATAATGTGGTTTATCCGCTGATTGGCGGACAGCGCCGCAATTATTTGTACGCCCAGTTGGTCAATTGGAAACTGGGCGAGCGCAACAACAGCCCCAATGGCGTGATGAACGACATCGCCAAACGTTTGGACGATGCGGAAATGGAAGGTTTGGCGAATTATATTTCCGGCTTGTAAACGCCTCGCCCTTGAGGGAGAGGACGCTATAGAGTCCGAAGCTGATAAATCTCCCTCTCCCTCAGGGCATAGGTATCTACACAAGTTTGAGCAAGTTATAAAAGCACCGTCATACTGGCATGGATGCCAGACAAATCCGCTGGGAGCGGATTTGCATTAACCCGTTAGGGTGCAGGGCAGGATAGCCCTGCATGAATCCAGTCACATGGATGTGAATGTTCACTATGACGGCAAGGCTAAATCAAGCACTTACAGCTTACCGAAGCAACCGTCCGTGGCACTGGATTCGCTATGCGCTCTAACGAGTCCGGCATCCATGCCGGAACGACGGGCTAATGAATTGTGTAGATACTTATGCCCTCAGGGAGAGGGTAGGGTGAGGGGGATTTAATGTTGCATGACTTCCTGCGTTCTCTATAGACACAGTACAACTTATGGTTGTTAAACCCTTGGTTTAAAACTGTGGTAACTATTCAGCATCCGGGGCACAACAGCCGTTCGCTGAGCGGAACAGCCGTTCGCTGAGCGGAACAGCCGTTCGCTGAGCGGAGCAGCCGTTCGCTGAGCGGAACAGCCGTTCGCTGAGCGGAGCAGCCGTTCGCTGAGCGGAGTCGAAGCGAACAAACCGGCTTCGACTCCGCTCAGCCTACGGTAAAGACTCCGCGCAGCCTACGGTAAATTTGACTTATTAGAAGTCGCTCTGAATAGTTACAAACTGTGAAGAATTTGTTGGATGCTACCGAAATCCCCCTTTATTAGTAACTTCTCATTAGTTGTAGGCAATAGCGGCAGACCTGCGAGGTTTTATAAACCTCGCAGGTCTTAATCCTGCCACTCATGAGACGTTACCTTTTTTAAGAGTAACACTATGAAATCTTTAAATTGGTTGTTGTACCAAGCCCATCGCTGGATAGGCGTGGCGTTGGGCTTATTTATGTTTTTTTGGTTTTTTACGGGGCTAGTGATTATGTACGCTACGCCCACTACCCAAAACCGCAGCCAGCAACTGGCGCACGCCGAAAGCTTGTCGCCCGAGCTGGGTTGGTTAAGCTTGGGCGAGGCATGGGACATCAGTGCGGGGCAACGCAAAACGCTAGTTAAAGGCGCGGCGGCAAAAACCGATAAGGCAACAACCAAACCCGAGCCTAGTATTCTCGATGCCCGTTTAGTGCGCAGTGGCGGCGTGCCTGTGTGGTTGATAGAAGACAGCACGGGACTACGCTTTGCCTTGTCGGCCTTAGATGGCGCACTGCGCACGACTACGCCCGAACTCGCAGTCGTGATCGCCCAACATTGGTTTACTGCCAACGCCGACCTACCCGTCAATGCCCGCTATGTGGAAACTGTAGACAAACCCATCATCCTGCGCAACCAAGATGCCTTAAGCCCGTTCCACCGCATAGCCGTCAATGATGGCGATGAGTTGCTGGTATCGTCGCGCACGGGCGAAGTGCTGCACGCCTCAACGCGGGTAGACCGCGCCTTTTATTGGGCCGGCAATTGGCTGCATTTATTGAAACCCTTAGAATCGATGGGCTTAGGCAAAAACCGTAATGATGTGCAATTGTGGTTAGGCTTGTCAGCCACTATCGCCACGTTGACGGGATTAATCATAGGCTGGCTGCGCTGGCGGCCTGGCTTTAACGGCAAACCCACTTATTCTAAAGGCCGTACTCAACCTTACCGCGAATTTTGGTTTAAATGGCATTTTTGGAGTGGTTTAATCGGCGGTATTGTCGTGTTGTTTTGGGCATTAAGCGGCTTTTTAGACACCAATCCCGGCAAGATATTTAACACAGGCAATCCCAGCAAAGCCGAACTTAGCCGTTACACAGGCAGCCAATTTCCGGCGGTGATACGCGATTGGCAACCCAACTTGCCTATTGGATTGGCAGCGGGTGTCGGTGCTGACGACGTGGTGGAATTGGGCTGGCGGCAGCTAGGCAATGAATCGGTCGTATTGGCTTACACACGCGATGGGCAACGTCTGCCGCAAGCACTAGACGGCGTTACCCAACAATTTAGCAACACCAGCTTGCTGGCTGCGGCTCAACGCTTGGCGGGCAAAGCCAGCGTACAGTCCAGTGAATTGCTTAACGATTACGACAGCTATTACTACCCTAGGCATCATCAAGGCTTGACCGAAAAGCCGCTGCCCGTATTACGCGTGCAGCTAGCCGATGCCGCAGGTACGCAGTATTACTTAGACCCGCAAGACGGCAAATTATTGGTGCGCTTAGACACCAGTGGACGCGTGTTGCGCTGGGCTTATTCCGCCTTGCACCATTGGGATTTTGGTTGGTTTTATGTGCGTCCGGTTTGGGATGTGTGGATGTTAGTGTGGGTATCGTTGGGCTTAGTGTTGGGCGCAAGTTCATTAGTGATAGGCTGGCGGCGTTTACAACAAACGTTTTTCCCTAAAAAACAAGCACGCACCCGCA
Source organism: Methylococcaceae bacterium (assembly GCA_013140465.1). Lineage (GTDB taxonomy): Bacteria > Pseudomonadota > Gammaproteobacteria > Methylococcales > Methylomonadaceae > Methylobacter_C. Next base: position 5,032 of record JABFST010000415.1, on the reverse strand, counting down.
CGACAACCCCTCTGCGTAAATTCGCAGAAACGGTATCGCAGCGTTATTTATAATTGGCTCTCGTGACGGCATTCGCCCTCTCAGGATTTTCTAGGAGGGCTTTTTTTTGCCTGTTTTGATTAAGAGACTGTGAATCTATATTAACAGTTGCCAATAACGGCGATAAAAGAGCTAGTTACAACGCTCCGCGTGGGCACTATAAACGACAGACGGCCTAATCCCTTGTGGTTGCCCATGAAAGCCCTGTGCGGTTGTCGTTCCCAGGGCTTTGGAACAACCACCGTAGAGACGCGATTTATCGCGTCTGGATTTGTCGCCTCTGTCATATTTGCGTTTCCCTCAGCAATTGGGGGGCTATTGGAGACGCGATAAATCGCGTCTCTACAGTTATCAATTATTAATATTTTCTCGTTCCCATGCGGAGTGTGAGAATTATAAAAGCTCTTCTTGTTGGGTTAGCCAGTTACAATTTATGCCTAAAAGCTCTCTCATAAAGGGCTGCAAAACATACAGCCAAACCTATTGCCTTGCGTAGCATCACCACGCGTTACTGCCTATGAAAAATTCCTAAAAACCTGCCTTACCTACTAAACATCTAGTCTTGCTAGCAGCACGCCGAGATGTTGGATTGCTTAAGCGTGGCTATGTTGTAAAATCGTTGGGCTAACAGGCCATGCACGGCGTGTTTTTTATTGTTCAGGATTTCCTACATGCGTTTACCCCCTTCCGAACTCGCCCAGGCCCTAGGCCATTGTCGAGGGTCGTTCCGTTCTGCCGCAGTGTTTAGTCTGTTTATCAATTTGCTGATGCTGATGCCATCGATTTATATGATGCAAGTGTATGACCGCGTGTTGGGCAGCAACAGCACGTCCACCCTGTTGATGCTGACCTTGCTGGCGGTGGTGTTGTTTGTGCTGTTAGGGGCGTTGGAATGGGTGCGGTCGCAAATTTTGGTGCGTGTGAGTACGCGCTTTGACTTGTTGTTGAACGAGCGTTTGTATCGGGTGATGTTTCGGCAAGCGTTGGTCAGCGGTGGCAAGTCCAGCACCCAACCTTTGGGCGATTTGTTGGTGTTGCGGCAATTTTTGACAGGCAACGGCTTGTTTGCGTTTTTTGATGCGCCGTGGCTGCCGATTTATGTGGCTTTGCTGTTTTTGTTCCATCCTGCGTTTGGCGTGGTGGCGTTGGTGTCGGCACTGGTGTTGCTGATGTTGGCGATTTGGAATGAACGTGCCACCCATGATGATTTGGAACAGGCCAATCGGGTGTCGGTGGAAAATGGCAATAGCACCGCCCGCAATTTGCGCAATGCCGAAGTAATACACGCTTTGGGCATGTTGCCGGATTTGTTGGCGCGCTGGCAAGAAAAACAACAACGGCTGATTTTATTGCAGGCGATTGCCAGCGATAAGGCCGGATTGATTTCCGCCTTGTCCAAAACCTACCGCGTAACCGTGCAATCGCTGGTTTTGGGTTTGGGGGCATGGCTGGCGATAGACAAACAAATCAGCCCGGGGCTGATGATAGGCGGCTCCATTTTGCTGGGTCGCGCCTTGGCGCCTATCGATTTGATGATAGGTAGTTGGAAGCAATTTTTAGGCGCACGCACGGCTTATGCGCGGCTGAATGCCTTATTGGCGGATTTTCCCGCCGAACCGGAACGCATGCCGCTACCCGCGCCGCAAGGCGTGTTGCGTGCCGAACAGGCGGTGGTCGTGCCGCCCGGGGCAAAAGTGGCGGCCCTTAAAGGCTTAAGCTTTCAAATTGCTGCGGGTACGTTTGTCGCCTTAATTGGTGCGAGTGCCTCAGGCAAATCAACCTTGGCGCGTGCCTTATTGGGCATTTGGCCTGTCGTCAGCGGGGCTATCCGTTTGGATGGTGCCGATGTCGGGCAGTTGCAGCGCAGTTTAATCGGCCCGCATATCGGCTATTTACCGCAAGACATTGAGCTGTTTGACGGCACGATTGCCGACAATATCGCCCGCTTTGGCACAGTCGATGCCGAGCGCGTGGTGCTGGCGGCACGCGCGGCGGGCGTGCATGAACTGATCTTGCAACTGCCGAATGGCTATGACACCGAACTGGGCGGCACAGGCGGCGTGTTGTCTGCCGGACAACGGCAGCGGGTGGGTTTGGCGCGTGCATTGTATGGTGATCCGGTCGTGGTGATTTTGGACGAGCCTAATTCCAATTTGGACGATGTTGGCGAACAGGCATTGGCGCAAGCCTTGTTTGGCTTAAAGCAACGCGGTTGTACGGTGATTGTCATCACCCATCGGGTGGGCATTTTGGGTTTGGTAGATAGAGTGATGGTATTGCACGACGGGGTGTTGCTAATGGACGGGCCGCGTGATGAAGTGTTGGCAAAACTCAACCAACGTCCGGCACAAGTGGGGCAGTCATGAGCTTATTGCCCCCGATAAAAGCGCAGCCCGACAACGCGCTGGCAGGTTTTGCCGATGATCGCCCTATCCGCCGTTTAGGCTATGTGTTGGTGGCGGTGATGCTGGTGTTTTTTGGCGGTTGGTCGGTGTTTGCACCGCTGGGCAGCGCGGCTTTGGCACCTGGCAGCGTCACCGTTGATGGCTACCGCAAAACCGTACAACATCTGGAAGGCGGCATAGTCAAGGCCATCCATGTGCGCGACGGCGACACTATCACTAAGGGCCAAGTGCTGATCGAACTGGAAGACACTTCGTCCAGTGCCCAGTTGGAAACATTGCGCGGACAATTATATGCAGCCTTGGCGCGTGCCGCACGGCTGATGGCAGAACAGGGCCGCGCCACCGCGATCAACTATCCGCCAGCTTTGTTGGCGGCGCAACATCCCCGCGCCGAACAGGCCATGCGTGTAGAAAGCGAGGCGTTTAGCGTCAGGCAAAGCTCACGCAAGGGCGAAATCGACATTCTAACGCAGCAACGCCAACAACTGCGCAGCCAAATCGACGGCATAAACGCGCAAAAAGCCAGCCGCAAGCAATTGGCAGAATCTTTGGCAAAAGAGCTGGTGGATTTTAAGGCCATGCTGAAAGAAGGCTATGTGGAAAAACAAAAAGTCAGCGAGTTGGAACGCCGTTTGGCAGAAGCGGAAGGCGATTTGGGGGATTTTGCCGCCAATATTGCCAGCGCCAACACCCAAAGCCATGAGCTGGCACTAAAGATTGTGCAAATCGACAAAGAGTTTCAGCGTTTGGTAATTGAGGAACTAAGCCAAGTGCAAACCGAAGTCGCCGAACTGCACGAAAAAACCCAATGGTTGGCGGACACGGTGACGCGCACCGTCATTAAAGCCCCCGAAGCGGGCATGGTGCTGGGTTTGGGCGTGCATACCGTCGGCGCGGTGATCCCGCCGGGCGGACGCTTGCTGGACATTATCCCGCAACAGGAAAAGCTGGTGATAGAAGCGCAGGTATCGCCGTTGGACATTGACAAAGTGCAAATTGGGCAAAGCTGCGAAATTCGCTTTAGCGCGTTTAAAAGCGCGAAAACCCCCAAAGTGGCTGGGCAATTGACGACCTTGTCCGCCGATCGGCTCAGCGATGAGCAAACCAAAAGCAGTTATTATCTGGCGCGGGTCAGTGTCGATCCGGCAGGATTAACCGCCTTGCGCCAGCGGGGCTTGGTGCTATTGCCCGGGATGCCCGCCGAAGTGCTGATTAACACAGGCGAGCGCACGTTTTGGCAATATTTGGTGCAGCCATTCAGCAATATTTTTGCCCGCTCATTCATCGAGGACTAAGGCCATGCGTCGGTTACTGTTTCTGATAGCCCTTAGCCACAGTGCGTTAAGCATGGCGGATGACTTATTGTCGTTATACCAACGCGCCGTGGTGTCCGCGCCCGCGCTCAACGGCAGCGAATACGCCCTAGCCATTGCCCGCGCCGAAGAAGACCAAGCCCTAGGGCGATTATTGCCTAAAGCGGAAATCAGCGGCAATTACTCGCTGAATCGGCTGACCTACCAAAACCGTCCGGCCTCGGAATATGCCGGGATACGAGCTGGGCTTAACGTGGTGCAGCCCCTGTTTGACTTACAAAGCTATTTGCTGATGAAAAGCCAAGAAGCGCGTACCTCACAAGGCGAAGAAGAGCTGTTGGCGGCTCACCAGCAATTGATTTACGACTTGGTGGAACGCTATGTCAATGCCTTAGAAGCCGCCGACAACAGCGAGATTATTGCCGCCGAATTGGCGGCGACCGAACAGCAGCTAAAACGCGTCACCGCCATGCAAGCCCGTCAGCTGGCCTTAATCACCGACTTATACGAATTGCAAGCGCGGGTAGCCACCTTGCGCACACAATTGTTAGACAGCGACAACCAAGCGCGTATTAGTCTGGAAAAACTGCGCGAACTGACAGGCGATGCCGTCAGCCATCTCCAAGCGGCACGCTTAGATGTTCCCCAAGCACCGCCCGAAGGCAGCATAGAAGCTTGGGTACAACAAGCGGGGCAAAATCCTGAATTGCTGGCACTAAGGCATGCGGTTGAAGCGGCACGGCGCAGCATAACCGCCTATCGGGCCGGCCATTTGCCGCGTATCGAACTGCAAATTGGCGGCAACTACAGCGACACCAGCTTTAATAACCAACAATCTTTGCCTTATGATGTCGGCAGTGCCAGCGTGCAAGCCACCTTGCCCTTGTATGAAGGCGGCATGACCGAGGCCAAAGTGCGTGCCGCCCAAGCCCAGCGTGGTTTAAGCGCGGCGCGTTTGGAACAAAAACGCCGCGAGTTGGAACAGCTGACCCGCGCCGCCTATTTGGACATGGCTGCCGCCCCCGCACGCAACCAAGCGACTGACAGCCAATTACAGGCCAGCGAAAAATCGCGCGATGCAATGAAAAAAGGCTATGAGCTAGGTGTCGTCACAATAGTCGATTTGCTGGCAGCCGAACAACAACTGTCTGCCGCCCGCAAAAGCCAACGTTTGGCGCGATACCGCTATTTTAAGGCACGCTCGGCCTTATACCGTCAGGCCGGGCGGTTGTTGGCGGATGAGTTGGTGCAACTCAACAACGGATTGCTTAACAC
>JABFST010000055.1 GCA_013140465.1 Methylococcaceae bacterium | reverse complement strand
ACACACTTCGCAAGTGACCAATACCGGAATGCGGATTTTGGTTTCAGTACCCGCTACAGCTTCTTCTAAGGTCAGCTCCAAGTTGTAACGTAAATCCGAGCCGCGTTGCACATTGCCGCGCTGTCTACCACCGCCAAAAATGTCGCCAAACACGTCACCAAAAATATCGCTAAAGCCTTCGGCACCCGCACCGCCAAAGCCGCCCGGTCTGCCGCCCATAGACGGATCCACTCCAGCGTGCCCGAACTGGTCATACGCTGCACGCTTTTTTGGGTCTGACAGGATTTCGTAGGCTTCCTTCACTTGCTTGAATTTAGCTTCAGCCGCTTCGGGGTTGTCTGCGTTTCTGTCGGGGTGAAATTTCATTGCCAAGCTGCGATAGCTTTTTTTAATTTCTGCATCGCTGGCGTTTCTATCAACGTTAAGCAGTTTGTAAAAGTCTTCTTTGGTTGCCATGTTCCAATCCGCTCCTGTAGGTTGTTCAGGAGATTAAGCATTGCTGCAAGGTGGTGAAAAGCCGCGCACGGGGCGCAGGGTGGGTTTTGGTTATCTATTATTTAAATCAATGTGGCTGTGTTCATCGAAAAAATGGGTAAAGCCTTTAGCATTTAGGCCAGCACGACGTTTTGTGTCGCCCGTCCAGAGTAAGCCATCCAGTTCCCTTACGCGTTTTTGTGCGCGTCTACATAAGCGCGTAGGACGGCGTTTATTTTGGTTTGATAGCGTTTTCCTGTATGCCTAAAAAAATCAAGGACATCCGAATCAATCCGCAAGGTAATTTGGGTTTTTTGTTCCGTGGCTGGCAAGCTAACAGCTTGCCAAAAGGCATCCGTCAGCATAGGCGCGTCGCTATAGTCGATAGCCTCATCAGGCATGGCGGCGATAGCGTCCAGTTCCGCACGTTGTTGCGCCGTTAAGGGCGGTAACTGGTTGGCACTAAGCGTGAGCTTGGTCGTATTGCTTGCGCTCTTTTTCATTGGCTTTTCTCGCTGAAATTAATCTGATGGTATCCCCATCACGAACCGTATACACAACATAGAGTACGGCATGATTGACCATACCCATAGTTGCCCAACGGTCTTCACCATAATCGTGCGACTGGTCATGCGTTTCAATAAGGATAAAAATCGTCATCAAGCATTTGTTTTTCGTTATAAGGGCATTGTTTTGGCAAATCAACTAATCCGGTTTCTTTAACCGCGATTTCGCGTGCTTTGGGATACGCCCTTAATAATGCAGCGGATATTTTATTGCTTAAACTCGGCACATCTTCCAACAAAAATAAAATTTGCGCGCGTTGTTCAATAATTGAGCTTTGCCAACTATTGCTTTGCATATTAGGCTGATATTGCCATTTTAATAAATGGGCTATCAAGATAATCAAGCGGCTAACGAGTTCGCGCTCATCTTTTTTTGCCATGCCTTCCAGCTCTTCAATCAGATTATTGACATCCATTTCATCAAAACGCGAATCTTTCAGCAAGGCGACATGGTGTTGTATCCATGAATAAAAATCATGTTCGTAGAGCGTTTTGACATTCATTATTCACCCCCTGTCGGCTTGAGATTGGGCATTACTACACGAAAATAGGGAACTGTGGCCTATTATGGATTTTAACAATCTAGCTTAACCGACGATTTTATCCCCATCTTATAGCCTCGTAGGCCGGAATAAGGCAGTTTGAACGCAAGTGAAAACTGCCGTTTCCGGCAACACCGCGCCCACGTTTTGCCGGAAACGCCGCTTTTCGCTTACGCTCAAAGCAGCTTATTCCGGCCTACAGGGCTGTGGACTATTTTGAATTTTAACAATCTAGCTTAACCGACGATTTTATCCCCATCTTATAGCCTCGTAGGCGTTGTTAAGCCACATCCTGCATAGGGCGAATTCGTGGGTGAGGAAAAGCGCGGCCTTCTTTTTCAAAATACTGAAGTACATCATCAATAACTTCACATAATTCGCTATACAATCGCACAGGGTCATCACCATGTATTCCAGAAATCAAATCTGGGCATTTCCCAATATAAACTTGATCTTGTTCACTCCATTCCACCCATTTATGGTACAAATCGCTTTGCTTCATAAATTCACCTAGCCTAAAGCTTGTTGCACTTGTTTTTCTTGATAGGATTTAGCCTCGTAGGCCGGAATAAGGCAGTTTGAACGCAAGTGAAAACTGCCGTTTCCGGCAACACCGCGCCCACGATTTGCCGGAAACGCCGCTTTTCGCTTACGCTCAAAGCAGCTTATTCCGGCCTACAGGCTTAGAAACAATTACTTGAAGATACATAGGAATGGGTGAGAAGTACACCACACACTTCCAGCAATGAGGCAACGGCTACACCAACAACCCACTTTTTTACTTTCAGCCAAACTTTATTGACACTTTTTGCCATATGGCTTACCCCTCTTATGTGAATTTTTTGTTGATTTATGCTTCTGTTTTGTTGCTCCATAGGGCGGAGTTGAACCGCCCGCATGTTGACTTTCATTTACTACTATATTTATGTTAATAAACACAGGTTGATTAGTTTCGCCATGCCACCCGCTCCTATATACCCTCTTTGGCTCCCAAACTAGACGCAGGATTTAAAAACCCAAAAGGCGCAATATATGCGCCTTACAGAATAATCGGCCATTCCCGCCTTTTATCAAGACGGGAATGAATTACCACAGATTACTTATTTATCGTCCTTCACTTCCTCAAACTCGGCATCAACAACGCCGTCGTCATGATGTGCCGAAGAACCGCCTTGTTGTGCGTCGCCTTCCGCGCCGCCTTTTTGGGCATAAACACGTTCGGCGAGTTTACCAGACAATTCGGTCAAGTCATTGGTTTTAGCTTCAATGGCTTCTTTATCATCGCCTTTAACCGCTTCTTTCAACGCTTCTACGGCTTGCTCGATGCTGGCTTTTTCGTCGGCGCCGACTTGGTCGCCCAGTTCTTTCAGCGATTTTTCGGTGGCGTGGATCATGCCATCGGCATGGTTACGCGCGTGTACCAGTTCGGTCAGTTTACGGTCTTCGTCGGCGTGGGCTTCGGCATCTTTAATCATGCGTTCAACTTCGTCATCCGACAAACCGCTAGAGGCTTTAATCACGATGGATTGTTTTTTGCCCGTGGCTTTGTCTTTAGCCGATACGTTTAAAATACCGTTGGCATCAATGTCAAAAGACACTTCAATTTGTGGGATACCACGCGATGCAGGTGGGATGTCCGCCAAATCGAAACGTCCCAAGGATTTGTTGGCGGCGGCTTTTTCGCGTTCGCCTTGTAACACATGGATAGTCACGGCAGTTTGGTTGTCGTCGGCGGTTGAGAACACTTGTGATGCGTTTGTTGGGATCGTGGTGTTCTTTTCAATCAACTTGGTCATAATGCCGCCCATCGTCTCGATACCCAAAGACAAGGGGATAACGTCCAGCAACAACACGTCTTTCACGTCGCCCGCCAATACACCCGCTTGGATGGCTGCGCCTAAAGCCACGGCTTCGTCTGGGTTGACATCTTTGCGTGGTTCTTGACCAAAAATGGTTTTAACCATTTCTTGTACTTTCGGCATCCGTGTTTGTCCACCAACCAAAATCACGTCGTTGATTTCAGAGGCTTTAACGCCCGCGTCTTTCAGGGCCATTTCGCAAGGGCCTTTGGTGCGGTTAATCAGTTCTTCAACCAAAGATTCCAATTTGGCGCGGGTCAGTTTGACGTTTAAATGCTTAGGGCCAGACGCGTCAGCAGTGATGTACGGCAAGTTGACATCGGTTTGTTGGCTAGATGACAACTCGATCTTGGCTTTTTCCGCCGCTTCTTTTAAGCGTTGCAACGCTAATGGGTCGTTGTGGACATCAACACCGGTGTCTTTTTTAAATTCAGCCGCCAAGTATTCGATCACGCGTGAGTCAAAATCTTCACCACCCAAGAAGGTGTCGCCGTTGGTGGACAACACTTCAAATTGGTGTTCGCCGTCGATTTCGGCAATTTCAATGATAGAAATGTCGAATGTACCACCGCCCAAATCGTATACGGCAATTTTGGTGTCGCCTTTGGGTTTGTCCATACCGAACGCCAACGCCGAAGCAGTCGGTTCGTTGATGATACGGCGCACTTCCAAACCGGCAATACGGCCCGCGTCTTTGGTGGCTTGACGTTGTGAGTCGTTAAAATACGCAGGCACCGTGATGACCGCTTCGGTCACTTCTTCGCCCAAATAGGCTTCCGCGTCTTTTTTCAGCTTCATTAAAATACGCGCTGAAATTTCGGGTGAAGCCATTTTTTTGCCATGCACTTCCACCCATGCGTCGCCGTTTTCGGCTTCGACGATGTTGTAAGGCACCATTTTGATGTCTTTTTGCACGACATCATCTTTAAAGCGGCGACCAATCAAACGTTTGATCGCGAATAAGGTGTTTTTGGGGTTGGTGACGGCTTGGCGTTTTGCCGATTGCCCGACCAACACTTCGTCGTCGTTGCTAAACGCGATGATGGAAGGCGTAGTACGCGCACCTTCGCTGTTTTCAATCACTTTTGCCACGCCGTTTTCCAGCACTGCCACACACGAGTTGGTAGTGCCTAAATCTATGCCAATTATTTTAGCCATTGTCTGCTCCGAACTTGAATTTATTATAAAAAGTAAAACGTTAGTGTTGATATGGGGGCTTTTTTAACGGCTTCAAGCCTTTGCATTATCATCTGATGATTTTTCTGGTGCTTTAGCCACCACGACCATCGCGGGTCTTAACAAGCGTCCGTTTAAGGTGTAGCCTTTTTGGAACACGTTGACGACGCTGTTAGGTTCGGCGCCTTCCACTTCCTGCATCAGTACCGCTTGGTGTTCGGCGGCGTTAAACGGCTGCCCCAGCGGATCAATCGCGACAATATTGAATTTTGGGAATAAGGCTTCAAATTGTTTGATGGTCAAATCGCTGCCTTCACGGAATTTTTGCACCTCTTCACTATCGCCTGTCGCGGCTTGCAGCCCCAACACCATGCTGTCATAAACAGGCAACAAGGCTTTGGCAAAACTGGTGAGGGCAAATTTATGGGCATCTTCCAAATCTTTTTGGGTGCGCCGCCTCAGGTTTTCCATTTCCGCTTGCACCCGCACGGCTTTGTCCCAGTTATCGTGGGCTTGTTGTTTGGCTTCTGCAAGCTCTTGTTTTAATTCGTCAATAGTGTACTCATGCTCACCAACTTCGGTATGCGCAGCCTCTTCACTTACCGTTTCGTTTTCATCAGCGTCAAGCTGTGATTCAGGTGTTTCCTGATCGATACTCATTTTTATCTTCCTCAAAATTACTAAACGCGCCTAAACGCACAAAAACAACAATCTCCACTTATCATGGGGTCGGGGTTTTTGGATTCAAGGCTGCACCCAATAATTTTGCTGTCACATCGACAAACGGAATGATTTTTTGATAGGCCATGCGCGTGGGGCCGATAACCCCTAACACGCCAACGATTTGGTCATTGACCGAATACGCGGAAGTGACCAAGCTGCATTGGTCAAAGGCTTGATAACCCGATTCTTCGCCGATAAAAATCTGCACGCCATCGGCTTTCATGGATTGGTCTAATAGATGGATCACATCTTGTTTTTGGCTAAACGCTTCAAAAAGTTTTTTGAGATGTTCGCGGTCGGACAATTCGGAAAAATCCATTAAATTGGTTTCCCCAGTCAGCACATAATCATCGGCATCCACTTCTGATGCAAACGCCAGTTGCGCCATTTTTACCGCATCCAGCATGGCTTGGTTCATACGCTCTTGGTCGTCCTGCAATTCTTTTAACACCGCTACCCGCACCGCTTCAAGGTTGCGCCCGCTATACACGGAATTGAGGTAATTTGCGGCCTGTTGCAATTCGGCAGGGCTGAACACCTTCGCGGTATGGATGACTTTGTTGTGGACTTCCTGCTCGTTGGTGACAAAAATAACCAGCACCCGCCCATGCGATAAAGGCAAAAATTCGATGTGCCGCAAACACACGAGTTCGCGCTTAGGCAAGGTCACCACCCCAGCCATTTGGGTAAGGTCGGATAACAACCGCGAGGCCACACCTATCATATTATTAGCATCATCAGTGCCTAATAGCCCTTGGTGCAAGCGGGTCAGCTCATTGGCGTTCAAGGGTTTGACAGTCAACAAGCTATCAACAAACAAACGGTAGCCGCTGACCGTAGGCACACGTCCCGCCGAGGTATGGGGTGAATGCACCAGCCCCAAATCTTCCAAATCCGCCATCACATTGCGGATAGTCGCCGGGCTTAGATTGAGGCTAGAGTCTTTAGAAAGCACCCTAGAACCCACAGGCTGACCATCGCTGATATAACGCTCAACCAGCGTTTTTAAGAGCTGCAAAGACCGTTCATTTAAATCTCTCGAACTATTCACATAGACCTCTAAGTAACCCGATATACGTTGTTTAGCGTTAATTAAGGATGGCTATTAACCTTGGGAACTGCTGTAGCCGTGACAGTCGCGGCAAAAGCCGCTCCCACGAAAGGACACTTACTGATAAACCACAATTAGCACTCCCAAAGAACGAGTGCCAAAGCGAAAAAATATCAGCTCACCCACAACTTGTCAATAAAACCTAGATTTTTCAAGGCACAAGCGTAAAGCACCCGCCTTTGTAAAAGTATTAAGTAGTGGGGCAAAAATATTTTAGCCTTCGTGGGAGCGGCTTGTAATGGCCTGATGACCAGCGCCCCTGACAGCAACTTCTCATGAGTGGCAGCATAAAGACCTGCGAGGTTTATAAAACCTCGCAGGTCTGCCGCTATTGCCTATAACTCACAATGGAGCGTTGGCGCTGTATTGGGCAGGGCGGTTTGGCTATTGGCGAACGCCCCACGCGGTACATTGATACGCCTTATCCGTTGCTTATTTTGGCTTGCTTGGCTAGTATTTTTTCCAGCCTTCTACTAGACTTGAAAGAGCTAAGGCAATTTGTTTTAACGTTTAGCCCGCTTGATTAGCCTTTTCTGATTTTGGCCACGTTCCAGACATGCGTTGTGATGAGGTTGGTTTTTGATAGGTTAGGTGTTTTTTTTAGGCTGTGCTAAATTAAGCTATGTATATGTATTTAAAAATAATTTAAATTTTTTTAAATGGTTTAGGCATCAAGATGACGTAATGTTTTGCGTCATATAGGATGTCTAATTATAGTTAGGTATGGAGAACCCTTAATGGCTTTGCGCTTTCAAATTTCGGCAAATCTTCTCTCTTGGCCAAATTCATGTGCTTGTTGCGGCGGAAATGCTGACACCAAACTTCATGCTTCGGCTTCTCGTACCACAGGAAAGCGCGTGCGGCACACCACAACATCTTCGTGGAAAGTTCCATACTGCTCCCAATGCGTACGCCACGAAGAAGCCTATGAGTCAGCATCAATTTGGCTTGTGGCTAGCTTTGTATTGGGGTTAATTGCATGGTTTTTCGTCGCGAAAGCTAGCAGCGGCTCAGTCGGTTTTTTCGTAGGCATGGTTGTGGCACTACTTGGTTTCTGGCCTTGTAGCAAAGCGCAAAAACAAGCGCGATCGCTCATGTTATCCAGTTGCTGCAGCCCAACTTCTGCTGTCCAATACATAGAGTGGCACGGAACATTTCATACGTTCGTTTTTGCAAGCAAGTCATATCTGGAGTCATTTCTTGCTGCCAATTCGCGTAAAAAACGCTCTGAAATCCAGCAGCTATGAAACGCAAACTAACATGGCGCTCAACCGGAGCGCGGTTATAATGCAGTTTTGTTTATTCAGCTTTCCGTGCCGCGCCCGGTTAGCTCTACGTTAGGCTTTGTCACCAAAACGAACGAGAAACTTATGCAAGTGAACGTGCAAAAAATTTTTGGCAAATGGGATATTGGCTACTCACTCGATAAACAAACCATTAGCAGTGTTCCTATTGGATCCAACGACTTTGGATACATGCAATATGACACAACACGAACAGAAGTAGGCGAAGCTTTATATCAATTAAAATACAAATCTGATCGCAGTAAAGTTGCCATGCTTGCAAAACAGATAGTGGATTCACTTGGTAACCCTTTTCAAAGCGCATCAGTTATCATTCCAATGCCACCTTCTAAGCAAAGATTTTTTCAGCCTGTAAAAGAAATTGCAAAGCAGGTCGCCGAGCTAATGAACGTTCCCTATAATGAGAATTTGCTGGTAAAAGCATCCAGCACAGATCAAATGAAAAATATCCCTTCAGAAGAACGAATTAAAGTGCTATGTTCAGCTTTTAAGGTAAATGACGTGTTGGCTGATGGTCAATATAACGTGCTAATTGTGGATGACTTATATGATACAGGGTCATCACTTGAAGCAGCTACAGTGATGTTAAAACAGTACGCAAAAATCAATAAAATTTTTGTAGCAACAATAACGAGGACAAAACGATGAAAAATGTTTTTGTATCTGGATCAATTAATATAAAAAAACTTGATTCTAAGGTTATTGAGCGACTAAAAAACATTATCTCTTCAAACCTAGGCGTAATTGTTGGTGATGCAAGTGGTGTTGATAGTTCTATTCAAGAATATTTAAAATCAAATGAAGTTCGTTCTGTTGTCGTGTATTGCTCAGGAGATAAGCCTAGAAACAATCTAGGGCATTGGAATACAAAAATGGTTGAGACTTCTTACAAGCCTGGAACTAGACAGTTTTTTACAGTTAAAGACAAGGCAATGGCTACGGACTGTGATTATGGCTTTATGATTTGGGATGGTAGTAGCACGGGCACCTTGAGCAATGCAATTGAACTTGTCGAAAAGAATAAAGTTGCCGTTGTATATGTAAGCAAAGCCAAACAGTTTCTTAATATAAAAACCGTTCAAGACATCGAAAAGCTAATCAAGTTTATGAGCGAGACATCGCTTAAAAAGGCAGATATTAAAATTGGTTTATTCAAAAAAATTCAATCTATAAAGTCTATCCAACATGACTTATTCGATATTCAGCCTATTGAAGCCGATACTCAGATTAAACAACCGAGTCTAACTCAACGTTCCAGCGGAGCTTCGCTATCGCTCGCCCGCTGAACTTTGCGTTGGGCATCACAAATCAATGATTTCGCACTTTATGAAATAGCGCGTAGGATGTGGTGAGGTACGAACCGCATCAATCGCGAACGATGCGGTTCCTTCGTTCACCGCATCCTACGGCCCTACTGCCCTTAATTGTTAAATAAATGCCCAATCCAAAGCCAACGGAGTGTTAATATCCACTCAGTAACTTAGATTTTAAAGTGGTTTTATAATGGACTTTGAATGGGATGAAGTAAAAGCAAGCACTAATCAACGAAAACATAAGATTTCTTTTCTTGAAGCAACCGAAGTGTTTTCTGATGAATACTCTTCGTGTGTTCCTGACCCCGACCATTCGTATAAGGAAGCAAGATACTTGCTTTTTGGAGTATCTCTTAAAGGGAATTATCTTGTAGTGTCGTTTACTGAAAGTTTAGAGACAATTAGAATTATTTCTGCGCGGCAAATGACCCACGAGGAGCGTAACGCTTATGACCAATGAAGATACACTTAGACCTGAATATCCTGCCGACTTAATTAAGTCGGGTGTGCGCGGAAAATATGCCAAATGTTATCGGGAAGGTACAAATATCGTTTTGGTTGAACCTGACTTACACAAAATCTTCCCTGATTCTGAATCAGTCAATCGAGCTTTACGCAAGTTTGCCGAAGAACATCAGGCTACTCACTTAAAGCGGGACTGAGGAGCCGTTGGCTGAGCGGAGTCGAAGCCGGCGGCGGGATTCGCTTCGACTCCGCTCAGCGAACGACACCCAAACTGTCCCAGCTTAAACGGGAAGCCGAACATCACATGCCAATTGTTTAATTTATCGTTTAAGAATAACCCGTAAGACGGTTTCGCGTTAGCAAACCGTCAATTGAACGTTCTCAGGAAAATTATATGACACAGTTACTCAACCAAGCATTTCAAGAGGCATCCAAACTTCCTGACATGCAACAGAATATAATTGCAAAATGGTTGCTGGATGAATTATTGGTAGAAAAAAAATGGGATTCGTTATTTGCCGAATCTGAAGATTTTTTAGCAAGTCTCGCCGATGAGGCTTTAAGCGAACATCGCGCAGGTAAGACCAAGCTTTTAGACGTAGACACGCTGTGATTTCGTACACGACAGAAAAATTTTGGAAGTTGTATTCTGTTTTGCCCGTGGATATTCGGAAGCAAGCAAAAATTGCTTATACCCAATTTAAAAATAATCGATATCACCCAAGTTTGCAGTTCAAGCGGGTTCATTCCAGCAAACCCGTTTATGCGGTGCGCATCAACATCGACTATAGAGCGGTAGGCATTGTTGATGGCGCTGAAATCTTGTGGTTTTGGATTGGTTCTCATAGAGAATATGAAAAAATACTACAAAAATTATAGCGCGATCGGCTCGGGGTGACGGGATTGCGCCCGTCACCTCTGCCACACCACCGGACATGCGGTTTTCCGCATCCGGCGGTTGAACCCGGTGACTTTATGTTGTCACAAAATCTGATGGAACCCATAATCC
>JABFST010000127.1 GCA_013140465.1 Methylococcaceae bacterium | reverse complement strand
GTGCGCAACGCTTGCCAGCCGCCTTGGCGCAAATCCCGCTGACCTATTACAGCCGCCCCGGGCCTATGGGGCAGTTGTTTAAGGTCTATGACAGCCAAGATGCCGATTGGGTGATAGGCAGTGTCGGCTTAGGTGCCGGGGCTTTGGCGTGTTATGCCAAAACCACGCAACACTGGACGCTGTACGAGATTGATCCGCTGGTGCTGGAGATAGCCAGCAATCCGCTGTATTTCACTTATTTGCAACACTGCGCCGCCCATTTTGCCGTGCGCATCGGCGATGCACGCCTGTCCTTAGAGCATGAACCCGACCATAAATTTGATTTGTTGGTGATGGATGCGTTCAGCTCCGATGCCGTGCCCACCCATTTGCTGACCGAAGAAGCGTTGTTGTTGTATTTTAACAAGCTAAAACCCAATGGCATTTTGGCCTTCCATGTCACTAACCGCCATTTGTTGCTAAAAAAGGTGCTGTCTATCCACGCCGAGCATTTGCATCTCGCCGCGCTGATACAAGAGTTTGTCCCCAGCCAAGACCAGCCGCTAGTGGTGGCTACCGATTGGGTGGTGATGGCAAAAAATCCAGAAACATTGGCGGCGTTGGCTTCAAGCGGTTTGGGCGATTGGCAAAAAATGCCCTTGTATTTTGACATGAAGCCGTGGACCGATGATTTCACCAATATTGTCAGCATTTGGAAATAGGCTTAAGGGTGGGTAGGGACATAATAGCCGCTATTTTGACTGTCTGTGCGTTATAAATGGCTATACGCCAGATTAGTCACTATAATGTAACGATTAGTGGCTGATGCGTTTTTGCGCACTACGCTAATAAGCTTTGCAATGAACCAGCACTATTTTAGAAATTCCGACTTGCTTTTCGCTTTCCTTTTTGTGCCTAGTATAACTTGCAATAACATCAACGTTTATAGTGTGAGGCATGGGTATGGCAACAGGAAAGGTTAAGTGGTTTAACGAGGCCAAAGGTTTTGGTTTCATTTCTCCGGCAGACGGCAGCGCAGATGTGTTCGTGCATTTTTCTGCTATCGCTAGCGATGGCGGTTTCCGCACCTTGGCAGAAGGCCAAGCCGTAAAGTATGAAGTGGAATCAGGCGCTAAAGGCCCACAAGCGTCCAACGTAACGGCTGCATAAGCGTTATCGTCCAACACCCAGCCCCGTTTTTAATCTGCGGGGTTGTGGCATGACCGGTCAATCCGGCCCATCAACTCACCCCCTGAATTTAGGATATGTCTTTTGAAACGACTTTTTGTAGGAAACTTACCCAGCGATGCCACTGAGGCTAGTGTTCTTGCCTTATTCTCTGAATATGGCAAAGTGCGCTCCATCCAATTGGTAGCGGATATTTTTAGCGGTAAATGCCGTGGTTTCGGCTTTATCGGTATGGAAGGCCATGAGGCCCGCGCCGCGATAGCCGCCTTAGACGGCAATTTATATTGCGGAAAACCGTTAAAGGTTAAGTTTGAAGAACCCGCCCCAGGCAAAAATGGCAGACGCCATTAACCACAACCACCCTCCACTCTAGCTAAGTAGCCATCGCTTTAACCAATATCCGCTGGGTTTAAGCGCAGGGCATCCATACTAAGGGCTATCTGGGCGACCCACTGGTCGCCCTTCCGACTTCCCAGCTTCACTAGTTATCCGGCTTTCAGCCCATTTGACCAAACGCGTACACAACGGACGCTATACACAAGGCCACTAGCCATAGTGCGCCCAGCAATACCGAGCGGTTGCGGGCAAACGCCAAGGCATAGGCCGCTTTTAGTAAGTTGTTGCTGCCACTCGCCAAAATCACGGCAGGGACGATGACTGAATCGGACACGGCAAACTTACCGCTGAGCAACGATAAAATAAACGGATCTATGTCGGTCAGGCCGACAATAATCGCCAATGATGTCAGCCCTTGGTTGCCATAATGGGTGGTGACGTATTGCGTCAGAAAGGTGAACAGCATGAATAATAAGGCGAATAAGATGGCGGTAGACAGCTCTAGCGGGTGCTTGATTTCACTGCTGTCATGCAGTTCCGTGCTGTGGTTGTTTATCATCAACAGCCCCAGCACCACTAGCCCGGAACTGGCGACTATCACAGTAAACGGCATCAGCAATTGCAGCCCTGCCGAGCGGTCAAAAACCCAGATTATCGCCAACAAACGCAGATACATCATGGTTGTGGCTATAATTAACGCCGATGACACTTTGCGGCTAGACAAGGTCATATCGTGCGCACGCCGTCCGATAATGATGGTTGCTGCGGTGCTGGAATAAAGCCCGCCCAATAGCCCAGTCACTAGCAGTCCACGGCTTTTGAACACATAAGTGCTGATGAGGTAGCTCAGGTAAGAAAATCCCGATACGATAATCACCGCCAGCCAGACCCTGTAATAAGTCACGGGCAGCATCGGGGCAATCGGATGGTCGGGCAATAAGGGCAGAATCACCCCAGACATAATCAGAAATTTGGCGAGTGTGCCGATTTCTTCATTGGCAAGTTGGTCGGATAAACGGTGGATGAGCGGTTTTTCGCCCAGCAATAAAATCAGCACGACTATAAACAGCACCAGAAACCAGTTGGGGAACACGCTGGCAATCGGGCCGATGAGATAAATCAGTAAGGCGAATAAGGTGCTGAACAGTGAAAACAGCTTTTCTGACGACAAGCGCCAGTAAAAGACCAGCAACAAGCCGCCTAACAGCAACAGCCCTGCTGCAAATAACAAGCGGCTGGCGTCTAGCGTATATAACACAAACCCAAATAAGCCAATCAGGACAAAAGTGCGCGTACTGCCAAAATGCAGTTTGTAGTCGTTGCTATGATGGTAGTTACGGAATTCTAGCCCGACCACAAACGAAAATGCCACCGTCATCACAAACTGTACCAACAAGGGCGGAATGGCGTTATAAAACTCCATTAACATGTGCTGGACTCTTTCAGCTTGAAAGGGTCGTGGCTATCCTTCAATGGCTGATGTTGTCTAAGATAGCCAAAGTGGGCGCAGATTGGTTCATCGTGTAAAAATGCAGCCCAGGCGCACCGTTATCCAATAAGCGTTGGCAAAGCTTGCTGACCAAGTCTAAGCCAAAAGCCTGTACCGAATCCCGGTCATCACCAAAGCTTTCTAGGCGTTTACGCATCCAGCGGGGAATATCCGCGCCGCACATTTCCGAAAAGCGGAACAGTTGCGCATATTGGGTGATAGGCATAATCCCTGGCACGATAGGGATGTCGATGCCGTGTTTTGCGCAATTATCCTGAAAATAAAAATACGCTTCGGCATTATAAAAATACTGGGTAATCGCGGCATTGGCCCCAGCATCGACTTTGCGCTTGAAGTTTTTAAAGTCTTCGCTGGCATTGCTGGCTTGGGGGTGGACTTCAGGATAGGCCGCGACATGAATCTGAAAATAATCCCCAGTTTCTTGGCGGATAAAATCCACTAATTCATTGGCGTAGCGGAATTCGCCCGCCGACATCATGCCGGATGGAATGTCGCCGCGTAACGCCACAATGCGGGCGATGCCGTGGTCTTGGTAGTCTTTAAGGATTTGCCGGATATTGTCTTTAGTTGAAGCGACGCAGGACAAATGCGGCGCGGCGGCAATGCCTTTAGCTTGGATGCCGACCACGGTGTCAAAGGTTTTGTCGCGGGTAGACCCGCCAGCACCAAACGTGACAGAAAAAAAATCGGGGTTCAGTTGCGCCAGTTTGCTATGCACTAAGTGAAGATTTTCCGCACCTTCTTCGGTTTTGGGCGGGTAAAATTCAAAGCTGAATAAGGGTGATTGTGTAGTCATAAATAAGCCCAGTTTATGTAGACGCGTGGCATTGAGCAATTAGGTATCCACAAAAATCGATTCGATCAATGATGCTGGATACTTTGGTATAGGTAAGGTGTTGAAGCATGCCATAAAGTGTTGGACGCAAGGTGCGCATGGCTTATGTCGTTGCACAATTAGAGAGTAGTTTTTGATTGCTGGTGATGATCGCTATGCCGCCCTCGGTAAAATCACCATCATGTGTAATCAATTTCCAGCCGTGGCGTGCGCAGGCGTCAGCGATTATGGCGTCATTAAAATCAAGGCTGCCTGACTCAAAGCCGTTAAGTATTTGGGGCATATCCGCAATAGTAAAATCATCAGTTTTTTTGATGCAAAGCTTTAAGATCTCTTTGGCATCAGCTGCTGCTCGTTGACCAATAGAAGAATAGTCGATAGATTGGCGAAATTTTTTATAGGTAGCGTATTTTTTTTTGTGCAATGCATCGTATTCAATGTGGCAATATCGGTTCAGATATTCACTGAGAATAATTGAGTTAATAGCAATTGTCGCTTTACGGGTGAGTAGGTTTTTAAAGGCAGCTGAGTAAATTCTGGTCAAGTAACTTGGGGGGCCAGAAGGTGCAGGAAAAAGATATAACCAAATATTTGTATCTATCAATAATACCTCGTCCCTGATAAAGGTATAATTACTGAGGTTATATGCTTTATTCTTCATCGTTGACCTCAATTCTCCACGCTTCATCAAAGGATTTGCGGTTTTTGAAATAAATTTTTGCATTATCAATAACACGTTTCAACAACATCCTATCGTCTTGTAAAATGTTATCGACAGCAAGGTATTCGCGTATATGTTCCTCAGTAAATTCGCCATAAAGCTGGCCTATCGACGCATTGAGAAATGCCGAGATCAACGTGTCCACACCTTCAAAAGAAATAACGACTTTTTGATTTTCACGCAATAAGTGAGCAATTCTGTCATGCACTGTTTGTCCATCATCAGAGGATACACACAAGCCGCCGCCAACAATATCAAAAATCCGAAGTGTATTTATATTGTCCATTTTTGCTTCTCTAGTGATTTCAAAATAAGTCCTCCAAAGAGGTTGTTTCAGAGCTTAAACAATAATTGTTGTCATCGTTAGTGTTAATTTCTAAGTTGATGGTGGTTCCTGGAAAATCTGCTTCCAATTTTTCAAATTTATTATGTCCATTGCTGAATTCGTAATAGCCATGTCGGGAAACAATTTGGATTTTGCCTTTATTGTGTTCGATAAAATTTTGGAGCAATGCTAATCCAAATCCCCCAGGCTGATTGCCTGTTCTCGTAGTGTTGCCTTCTATTAATGCCCAGCAAATAGCATCCACTGAAGAGGTTTTGTTATCGAGAATACGGCGCACATTTGTACGAATGCCAACACCTGTGTCTGAAACAGTCAAATCAAGACGGCATTTTTGTGGATAATACTGCCCACAGACAAAAATACCCTGTGTTGAATGGGAATGCGTCGCACAGTTTTCAAAAATCTCAAAAATACTTTCCCGAAACTTCTTATTCAGCTTTTGGCTCATTTTAGGGATATTTTTACCCGACAAATGTATTTTTAGATACTGATTAAAGTCACGGCTATCAGATGTTTGAAAACAACGATAAGGTAAAGTGGTTTGGTAGGTGTCGGGTAGTGGGTTAAACCCATATTCTGTTAAAAAGTGATTTTTTCTGAGGACGCGTTCTATCCCCGGTCGTAATTCATTGATGGACACTTTTTTCGATTTGGAAGCTGCAATTGCTAATACCGCTTTTAAAGAGGCAGCCATATTGGCATCGAAAAAGCCACACCTAGAAAAATTTAAAACTATTTCATTATCTGTTGAATGGATAATGATGCTTTTTAAGCGTGCCAGTTGAGTAAAGCCTTCCTGATTACTGTAGATAGTTGGCAAGTAATGTTTCACACAAACCTCAGAAAGTTCAACCCTATGAGCGGTTGTTAAGCTAGGGGAGCAAGAGATGGGTTTTCATACTCCCCTATTAACTGCTAATAACGGTAATGATCGGCTTTATAAGGCCCTTCAACAGGTACGTTGATGTATTTGGCCTGTTCTGCGGTCAGTACGGTCAGGTTGACACCAATTTGCGCCAAATGGGAACGGGCAACTTTTTCATCCAGTATTTTAGGCAGGATATAAACGTTGTTGTCGTAATTGGCGGCGTTTTTCCACAATTCCAATTGCGCCAACACTTGGTTGCAGAACGAGTTGGACATCACAAAGCTAGGATGGCCGGTCGCACAGCCCAAGTTTACCAAACGGCCTTCCGCCAAGATAATCAGGCGTTTGCCGTCAGGGAATATGACGTGGTCAACTTGGGGTTTGATGTTTTCCCAAGTGTATTGGCGCAACGAGGAAATTTCAATTTCAGAATCAAAATGGCCGATATTGCAGACGATGGCTTGGTCACGCATCGCCAGCAAGTGCTCATGGCGGATAATGTGGTAGTTGCCTGTTGCCGTGACAAAGATATTGGCAATAGGGGCAGCTTCTTCCATCGTGACCACGCGGTAGCCTTCCATTGCCGCTTGCAGTGCGCAGATAGGGTCAATTTCGGTGATCCAAACCGTAGCACCTAAGCCACGCAAGGATTGCGCGCAGCCTTTGCCCACGTCACCATAACCACAAACGACGGCGATTTTGCCGGCTATCATCACGTCAGTGGCGCGTTTGATGCCATCGACTAAAGACTCGCGGCAACCATACAGGTTGTCGAATTTGGATTTGGTGACCGAATCATTGACGTTGAATGCGGGTACTTTTAAGGTGCCTTTAGCTACGCGTTCATACAAACGCAACACGCCTGTGGTGGTTTCTTCGGACAAGCCTTTAACATCTGCCATCAGTTCGGGGAACTTGTCGTGCATCATATTGGTGAGGTCGCCGCCGTCATCCAATATCATGTTAGGCCGCCAGCCGTTAGGGCCGACGATGGTTTGTTCAATACACCAATCGGCTTCGGCTTCGGTTTCGCCTTTCCAAGCAAATACCGGGATGCCCGCCGCCGCAATAGCTGCCGCTGCGTGGTCTTGGGTGGAGAAAATATTGCAGGAAGACCAGCGGATTTCTGCGCCCAAAGCCGTTAAGGTTTCGATTAACACGGCAGTTTGGATGGTCATGTGCAAACAGCCAGCAATGCGTGCGCCTTTTAACGGTTGCTCGGCACCAAATTCTGCACGCAAGGCCATTAAGCCCGGCATTTCGGTTTCGGCTATGTTAATTTCTTTACGGCCCCAGTCTGCCAAGGCTATATCGGCGACTTTATAATCGTGTTGGCTCATTATGTGTCCTGTTTTGAGTGCAATTAAATACCAGCCGCATGTTTTAATGCGTCAACTTTGTCGGTCTTTTCCCAACTAAATGAATCTTCAGTGCGTCCAAAATGCCCATAAGCGGCGGTGATTTGATAAATGGGTTTCAACAAATCCAGCATTTTGATTAAACCTTTTGGGCGTAAATCAAAGGTATCGCGGACGATTTGTTCCAAGCGGTCTTCGCTCAGTTTGCCAGTGCCAAATGTTTCTACTGTAATCGAGGTGGGTTCGGCAACGCCAATCGCGTAAGACACTTGGATTTCGCAGCGTTCGGCAAGACCTGCCGCCACTAAGTTTTTCGCCACATAACGCGCCATATAGGCCGCTGAGCGGTCTACCTTAGAAGGATCTTTGCCGGAGAACGCGCCGCCGCCATGTCTTGCCATGCCACCATAACTATCTACTATGATTTTGCGTCCAGTCAAGCCGCAATCGCCAACGGGGCCGCCAATAACGAATTGGCCGGTGGGGTTGATAAAGTATTTGGTGTCTTTATGCAGCCATTCTTTAGGTAATACGGGCAGGATGATTTCGTCCATGACTGCTTCGTGTAAGGCTTTGTTGCTGATTTCGGGTGAGTGTTGGGTAGACAACACGACCGCATCAATGGCTACGGGTTTGTTGTTTTCGTAGCGGAAGGTGATTTGGCTTTTGGCATCAGGACGTAACCAAGGTAAGGTTTTGCTTTTACGCACGTCGGCTTGGCGTTTGACCAGCAAATGCGAATAAGTGATAGGGGCTGGCATGAACACATCAGTTTCGTTGCTGGCATAGCCGAACATCAAACCTTGCTCGCCAGCACCTTGTTCGTGGTCTTCACTTTCGTCAACACCCATTGCGATGTCGGCAGATTGTTTGCCTATCGCGTTGATAACGGCGCAGGTTTGTCCGTCAAAACCAATGTCACCATGATCGTAGCCGATGTCGCAGACTACTTTACGGACTAAGGCTTCTAGGTCTACCCAAGCGTTGGTGGTCACTTCGCCGGCCAGGATAACCATGCCTGTTTTTACCAAGGTTTCACAGGCAACGCGTGATTTTGGGTCTTGTGCTAATAAAGCATCAAGCACTGCATCGGAAATTTGGTCCGCGACTTTGTCGGGATGGCCTTCTGAAACGGATTCTGATGTAAAAATAAAGTTGTTGCTCACGTTACCACCTCTTGTTAATGATAAAAACCCAAATAGCCAAAAGGCTGCATAAGCAGCCTTTTTTATGAATGGTGGGCCCTGTAGGACTTGAACCTACGACCTGCCGATTATGAGTCGGACGCTCTAACCAACTGAGCTAAGGGCCCCTAATGATTTATCTACTCACCGTCTAAGAAACACCTTAATTGTTCTGAACGGGAGGGATGCCTTAACTTTCTTAAGGCTTTGGCTTCTATTTGACGGATGCGCTCACGCGTGACATCAAATTGTTTGCCTACTTCTTCTAGGGTATGGTCGGTATTCATGTTGATACCAAAGCGCATACGCAGAACTTTTGCTTCGCGTGCGGTCAAGCCCGCCAGCACGTTTTGGGTGGATTCACGCAAACCTGCTATGGTTGCCGCTTCTACGGGCGACAATACTTTAGCATCTTCTATAAAATCCCCCAAATGCGAATCTTCATCATCACCAATAGGGGTTTCCATAGAAATCGGTTCTTTGGCAATCTTTAATACTTTACGCACTTTGTCTTCGGGCATTTCCATGCGTTCTGCCAGTTCTTCGGGTGTTGCTTCGCGCCCCATTTCTTGCAGAATCTGCCGGGAAATCCGGTTTAACTTATTGATCGTTTCGATCATGTGTACGGGTATGCGTATGGTTCTGGCTTGGTCGGCGATAGAACGGGTAATCGCTTGGCGTATCCACCATGTGGCATAGGTTGAAAACTTATAGCCACGGCGGTATTCAAACTTATCGACTGCTTTCATCAGGCCAATATTGCCTTCTTGTATCAAATCGAGGAATTGCAAGCCACGATTGGTGTACTTTTTGGCAATAGAGATAACCAGCCTTAAATTGGCTTCTATCATTTCTTTTTTCGCACGTCTGGCTTTGGCTTCGCCTATGGACATGCGGCGGTTGATGTCTTTTAGGCCGCTGATGGTCAGGCCATATTCGGCTTCAATATCCGCCAATATTTTTTGGGCTTTGCGCAGTTCTTTTTCACGCGGTTTTAAGGCCGCAGAATAGCTGTGCCCACCTGTTATATGTTGGTCTAGCCAATCGGGATTGGATTCATTTTCAGTAAAAGAAGCAATAAAGTCTTTGCGAGACATATTGGTTTCTTTAACAAAAACATCCAAAATCAGCTTTTCTTGTTCGCGGACCGTGGCGATGCCGTTAGGTATGATCGCGGTCAATTTTTTTAAGTATTGCGGTGTCCATTTAAATTCCATGAACAAATCGGCTAATATTTCAAACGCTTTTTCGGTCTTTTCGCTGGTGTAGCCGTGTTTTTTTACCGCAGCAGAGGCTACTTTGAGTTGTTTTTCTAAGGCATCAACCTTTTCCTTAACTTCTTCATAGTTAAGGCCCTTAAGTTCGTCTTCGGGCGCAGCGGCCTCATCGGCTATGTCAGCGGGTAGGGCGGCAACCAAGTCGTCGGCATTGCTCAGATCAACAAATCCCGAAATTAGGTCAGTCAGGCGAATTTCACCTTCTTCGCCGGAGATGCTTGCAAATGCCTGCAAAAAGTCAGCTACCACAACACAAGAACGGGCAATGGCTTTAACCAGCTGTTGCTGGCCTTCTTCTATGCGTTTGGCAATTTTGAGTTCATCGGCGCGGGTCAGCAATTCGACTGAACCCATTTCGCGCATATACATACGCACTGGATCGGTCGTGCGTCCAAACTCGCTGTCTACAGAAGCCAGTGCAGCCACTTCTTCGGCATCTTCGTCGTCAGTGGTGACGGCGGCTGAATCGGTGATTAATGAGTCTTCATCAGGTGCGGTCTCGTACACCTGAATGCCCATTTCATTAATCATGCCAATGATGTCTTCAATTTGTTCAGGGTCTACAATGTCACTGGGCAAGTGGTCATTCACCTCGGCATAAGTCAGGTAGCCCTGCATCTTGCCTTTGGCAATCAATTGTTTAAGCTGAGACTGCTGCTGTTCTTGGTTCATCATTTGCTCGCTAAATACCCTGTGTCAGTACGGTCATACTTAACAGAGAATTATACTGCTATTCTAGGTATAACAGCAATTATTTATTTGCCAATAGTTTGATTAAAGTTTCTTGTTCTGGCTGATCCAAGCCTTTGCTTTGGGCTTTGGCCTGAAGCTTGGCGATACTGTCTTCGCGTGCTTGCTTAAGCAAAGCAGTAAGCGCGTCGTCAAAAACGGCTTCCACTTTGTCGGCTGGAATGGACAAATCCAAAAAGGCCAGCGTGTACACGGG